>CALWHB010000040.1 GCA_944380275.1 uncultured Christensenellaceae bacterium
TGAAACACACAATAAAAATCATCGCCTGAGGGTGAATACGGTTTTAAGCGACATTTACCCGTGCGGATTTGCATAACGTAAAACCTGTCAATGCAACCCGTCATACGGGTACAAGGCAAATGCCGCAGGTAATATAAACATATTATCATGGCATTTAACGCAGCAGCTACTCAAATTTGCCGCTTTAAATCTGATTTGTATTATTTCGGGCTGGTATTCGTAAAAAATCACACCTTAAATAAATAACAATATATAATACTAAAAAATTTTAAATAAATAAGCCGATGCGCAACATACGGCAAAACAAACTTTAAACCTATCAAAACGGACTGCGCAGTCATATAAAAAAGCCGCCTCTTCAAGGGGGCGGCTTATATTCATTTTACCGTATTTCAGTTTTCCTGAATAAATCTGGTACCGTCTGCGTTGGTCTTCTTAACTCTGGGATTGAGTATGTTAGCCTGAGCAGCCGCAAGTCTTGCGATAGGTACGCGGAACGGCGAGCAGGATACGTAAGTCAGACCGATGTTGTGGCAGAACTCAATGGTGGACGGGTCGCCGCCGTGTTCGCCGCAGATACCCAGTTTGATATTGGGTCTGGTCTTCTTTCCGCCTGCGATAGCAAGCTGCATAAGTCTTCCTACGCCTACCTGGTCGAGCTTAGCGAACGGGTCTGATTCAAAAATCTTCTTTGCGTAATAGTCGTTGAGGAACTTGCCGGCGTCGTCGCGTGAGAAACCGTAAGTCATCTGCGTAAGGTCGTTGGTACCAAAGGAGAAGAACTCAGCCTCTTTAGCGATTTCGTCTGCGGTAAGAGCCGCTCTGGGGATTTCAATCATCGTACCGATGTGGTATTCCATAGCGATGTTGTTCTCTTTGAGAACCTTCTCGGCGGTAGCCACTACTACGTCTTTTACATACTTAAGCTCTTTGACTTCGCCTACCAGCGGAATCATGATTTCGGGGATAACGCTGAAACCTTCGCTCTTGCTTACGTTGATTGCAGCCTCGATAACCGCTCTCGTCTGCATCTCTGCGATTTCGGGATAGGTAACGCTGAGGCGGCAACCTCTGTGTCCCATCATCGGGTTGAACTCGTGCAGGTTCTCAACCGTCTGTTTGAGCTCTTCAAAGGTAAGTCCCATTGTCTTTGCGAGGTCTTTGATTTCCTCGTCCTTATGCGGTACGAACTCGTGGAGCGGCGGGTCGAGGAAACGGATAGTAACCGGTCTGCCCTTGAGAGCCTTATAAAGACCTTCAAAGTCGCTCCTCTGCATCGGCAGAAGTTTGTCGAGCGCACGACGGCGTTCTGTTTCAGTCTTTGAAACAATCATCTCTCTGACTGCGGGAATTCTGTCTTCTGCAAAGAACATATGCTCAGTACGGCAAAGACCTATGCCCTCTGCGCCGAAACCGACAGCGACTTCTGCGTCATGCGGAGTATCTGCGTTGGTACGCACCTGCAAAGCGCGGTTGAGGTCAGCCCAGTCCATAATTTTTGCAAAGTCGCCGGTAACGCTTGCCTGCTGAGTGGGCAGCTCTTCTGCGTAAATCTTACCGGTAGAGCCGTCCAGAGAGAGATAATCGTTTGTCGTGAATTTCTTGCCGTTGATATAAAGAAGTTTGTTCTCTTCGTCAATCTTAAGGTCGGGGCAACCTGCAACGCAGCACGCACCCATACCTCTTGCAACGACCGCTGCGTGAGAGGTCATACCGCCTCTTGCGGTGAGAATGCCTTCAGCCGCATACATACCTTCAATGTCTTCGGGAGAAGTTTCAAGTCTTACGAGGACGACCTTTTCGCCGTTCTTAGCTCTTTCGACTGCCTCTTCCGCGCTGAAAGCAATTTTGCCGCAAGCTGCGCCGGGAGATGCGGGAAGTCCGTTTGAAATCTCTTTCGCCTTTTTGAGCGTAGCGGGGTCAAAAGTCGGATGCAGGAGCGCGTCGAGCTGCTTAGGCTCAATCTTGAGGAGAGCCTCCTGCTTTGTAATCATGCCTTCGTCAACGAGGTCGCAAGCGATTTTGATAGCCGCTCTTGCGGTTCTCTTGCCGTTTCTTGTCTGGAGCATATAGAGTTTGCCCTGTTCGATGGTGAACTCCATATCCTGCATATCTTTGTTTTCCTGCTCAAGACGGTTTGCAATCTTAACGAACTGGTCGTAAACCTTCTTGTTGGTTTCCTTGAGCTGGTCGATTTTCATCGGAGTACGGATACCTGCAACGACGTCTTCGCCCTGAGCGTTCATGAGATATTCACCGTAAAGTTTCTTTTCGCCGGTTGACGGGTCACGGGTGAACGCAACGCCTGTACCTGAAGTATCGCCCATATTGCCGAATACCATCGACTGGACGTTGACCGCTGTACCCCAGCTGCCGGGGATGTCGTTCATGCGGCGGTATACGATAGCGCGAGGATTGTTCCAGCTGCGGAAGACCGCCTTGACAGCCTCGATAAGCTGAACCTTGGGGTCCTGCGGGAAATCGACGCCCTGGTCCTCTTTATAGAATCTCTTGAATTTAGCTATAAGTTCCTGCAAATCTTCAGCGGTAAGCTCCGTATCCTGAACGACGCCTTTCTCGTTTTTGAGTTCGTCGATAATCTTTTCAAAAGAACTCTTGGGAGAACCCATAACGACGTCGGAGAACATCTGAATAAATCTGCGGTAGCAGTCGTAAGCGAAACGCGGGTTTTCAGTCTTTTTAGCAAGACCTTTGACAGAAATATCGTTAAGACCGAGGTTGAGGATGGTATCCATCATACCGGGCATTGACGCTCTCGCGCCTGAACGAACGGATACGAGGAAGGGATTTTCCTCATCGCCGAATTTCTTGCCGGCCTCTTTCTCGACTTTAGCAAGAGCGTCGAAAATCTGGTCGATGATATCGTCCGAAATCTTTTCGCCGTCTTCGTAATATTTGGTGCAAGCCTCGGTAGTGATGGTGAAACCTTCGGGAACAGGCATGCCCCAGCTGGTCATCTTCGCAAGATTCGCACCTTTTCCGCCAAACAACGCTTTATTATCGCCATCGGCCTCTTTGAACAAATAGACATATTTTGTCATATCAAACCTCCTGTTGTAAATTACAACATTATGATACAATATAGAAAGATTTTTTTCAAGTGAAAAGCATAAAAAATATATTATACGCGCAAATTTATATACTTATACTTAAAAACAAGTAAAAAAGCCTTTTCGCGCCTCGTGTCGCAGGCGTTTTATTAAAGAAAAAACAAATACGCAGCAATAAAATCAAAGGCGCAACAATAAAAATCAAAGGCGCAGCAATTCAGAAAGAGAATTGAGTCTTACTCCCAGCGCAGAATTGAAATATTTCAAAAATCCTTCGAGAGTGTCTTCCCTTTCCCCGAAACCGAGCGACCTTACGGCATCTTTCAAAAACTTTGCGAGAATATCCCTGATTCCGAAACTTTTGGCATCGTAACACAGCGCGTTCAGCGTCCTTAGAGCAGACGTAAACAGTTCTCCTATAAAATCGCCTTCGGCTGTCGTCTTGTCAAGCACTTCAAGCACGCAGCCCCCGGCATAAAAGCTTTCTATATCTGTCGTAAGCGAGAAAAAACCGTCGTAAACGTCGCAGCCCGCAACGGTATATCTGCCGTTTTTGACTGCAAGCTGATAATTTCCGAAACAAAACGGAGAAACGCAGAACTTCAGCTTGGCTTTGGCTTTTTTCACGCCTTTTGCCGTAGCGGTTATTTTGCCTTTCTCCGCACAATATAAGGTGATAAGTTTGTCGCTGTCCTTGTAATCGGTAGCCCTTATGCAAAGACCGTCCAAGCTCACAATATCCAAAACAGTACCTCTCAGAGCGTCTTATCCCGCGATAGGATACGCTTTATGCGTAAGTCGCGTAAACGTCGCCGCTTATTTTAATTCGTCTTTTCTTCCGACTGCTTTGAGCATCAGATAATATCTTATTTCTCCCGTCGTTTCGAAAAGTCTTTTCAAAGTCTGCTTTAAATCTTGCATACTCACCTTCCGTAACTGTTATGTGCTTTACGGGAAATATTATTCGTCGGATAAAATATTTTTACAGATTCTTTTTGTCGTAACCCAATTCTCCCATAACGGACCTGCTGTCGCGCCAGTCGGGTTTGACGCGCACATAAAGGGTAAGAAATACTTTTGAGTCAAGCAGTTTTTCCATATCGATGCGTGCGGACGTTGAAATTTTCTTTATCATCTCTCCGCCTTTGCCTATGACGATAGCCTTATGCGCCTGCTTTTCACAGATAACGTCGCAGTCTATCTCGACCACTCCGTCCTCTCTTTCCTCAAACTTGTTGACGGCAACGCCTATGCCATAAGGCACTTCGTCGCCAAGCAGTCTTAACGCTTTTTCTCTGACTATTTCAGCCGCGAGAAATCTCAGACTTCTGTCCGTGTACATATCTTCAGAATAAAACTGCTCTCCCTGCGGGAGGATTTTCACAATCTCGTCGACGACCATATCCACGTTTTTGCCTTTTAGCGCGGATACGGGGATAATAGCGTCAATTCCGTCAAAATCCTTATATCTTTCAATCCTCTCGATAATTGATTTTTCTTCAACCTCGTCGCACTTGTTGATAACGAGTATAAACGGCGTACTGCTTTTAGCGAATCGCTGAATATAAGCGTCGTCGTACTCGTCCGGTTTTTTGTCGCAGGCAAGCATATAAATCACGCCGTCCACGCCGTCGAGAGCGACGTCCACGCTCTTCATCATAAATTCAGACAGCATATTGCGCGGCTTATGGATACCCGGCGTATCCACGAGAACCGCCTGATATTTTTCGCCGTCCTTTTCGCCGTTGACGATACCGATAACCCTGTTGCGGGTAGTCTGCGGTTTTTTGGACACTATGCTGACTTTCTCACCCACGAGTGCGTTTGTGAGAGTTGATTTTCCGGCATTTGGTTTTCCCGCTATCGTAATAAATCCTGATTTCATTTTTACCTCCGCCCAAAGGCGCGCTATTATTTTCAAAAGGCGCGTTTTTTCGCGCCCGTGTTTGTATTTTGTTGTTTTTCCGTTTTTATCGCAACAGTTTTTATCATTGAGTTTCTGTTATACGGGTCTTTATTATCCCGGCTTTCACAGCTCTTCTCAATCCGCTTTAATTTCCGCGTTTTATTTTGCTATTCCGCTTTCGTTGTTCTCCCTTATTGTCAGCGTCTTCAGCTTTTATGCTTTTTATTGTCAGGCTTGATTGCCACGGTTTTATCAGCAAAACTCAAATAATCATTTTATCTTTTGTCTTGTTTCGCTTTTTACTTTTATATCGTAAGCCTTTATTTCTATGATTTTATCCGCTCTTCTCAGTCCGCTTTACTTGTTCTTTTTTTTTGTTCAGGCTATTTTGTTTTATTGTCCGCGTTTAATTTTCTATTCCTCTTTAGTTGTTCGCCCTTATTGTCCGCGTCTAATATTTTATAGTGTCGTGATTATTATCTGAAACATTGCGGCAACAGTTCTGAAAGCAATGCGGTTACCCTCTCTTTGCCGTCCGTAACGGTAATTTGCGCGTCATTACAGAATTCGCTCAAAGCCTGCCTGCACGCTCCGCACGGATACGGCAGTTTCCCGCCGTCAGAATACACGCAGACTGCGAGAATCTCTCTTTCTCCCGCACTTACCGCCTTAAAAAGAGCCGTCCTTTCGGCACACATAGTCAGAGAATAAGACGCGTTCTCAATATTGCAGCCGTCGTATATTTTTCCGCTGCCCGCAAGCACAGCCGCGCCCACACGGTATCCCGAATAAGGACAATATGCTTTTTCTGCTGCCTTCTTTGCGGCGTCTTCAAGCAACGACAGCGTTTTTTCGTCCATGACTTCTCCTTATCTGGTAATCCCCAGTCCTCCGAGGACTTCCTCTTCCACTTTTCTCATAGCTCGCTTATCCTCTTCGGTTTCGTGGTCGAACCCCAGAAGGTGGCACAGTCCGTGCAGCACGAGATAGCACACTTCGCGTTTGACGGAGTGTCCGTATTCCTTTGCCTGCTCGACCGCTCTTTCGGCACACAAAGCAATGTCGCCAAGTATGTAATTTCCCGTTTCGGGGTCTTTGTCCTCTTCATGCTTTCCGCCGTCGAAAGGCAGAGTTACGTTCATAGCTGGAAAACTCAGCACGTCGGTAACCGCGTCTACCCCTCTCGCCTCTTTGTTGAGAGCGCGTATTTCGTCTTTACCCACGACGGTAAGTTCCGCCTCAAACTCGTCCTTGAGTTGCAGAGCGGACATAAGTTCGCACCAGATTTCATCGAGGACGTCTGTATCTATTTCCCCGTCCAGCAATTTGTCTTCGTCGTAAACGCGAATCATTATCTTCTCTCCTTTGCCTTGTCGTAATCTATACGCTTATGCATCGACGCGGGTATCGCGCGGCAAATCGTCTGTTTTATCAGTTTGAGGTCGCGCATAGTCAGACCGCAGTCATCAAGCTGTCCCTCGTTGATACGGGATTTGATTACTCCGTCAACTGCTTTTTCTAAAGATTCCATATCCTCAGGCGGTTTTGCTCTGAACATTGCCTCGCAGATATCGCAAATCATAATAATCGCGCTGTATTTAGTCGTAGGGCAAGGACCTTCATAACAGAACTCCTTGTCGTCGACCTCGCCTTCGGTAATGCTTTTGACTTTCATATAAAAATAGCTCACCGCGCTGTCGCCGTGATGTTCGAGAGCCGCTTTGCATATTTCTTCAGGCATATGAGCCGCCCTGAGCATTTCATATCCGGCGGTAGTATGACGTGTAATCATACTTACGCTGACTTCGGGAATAAGTTCATCGTGAGGATTGTATCCGTCTTTCTGATTTTCGACAAAAAATTTGGGATTTTTACTCTTGCCTATATCGTGAAAATATCCGCAGACTCTGGCCATATAGGGATTTATACCTATCGCCACCGCACAGTTTTCGGCAAGGTTGGCAACCGCCATACTGTGGCTGAACGTACCGGGAGCGTCCTCATTGAGTTTTTTGAGAAGAGGCTGTCGCAGCGTGATAAGTTCCTGCAATCTGAAATCCGTCCACACGTTGAAAATTCTTTCGTAAAGCGGAAGGCTTGCCGTGATAACCGCAATTGCAAGCATATTGCCCATAGCGGTAAAAATTGCGTTTCTAAGCACTTCTCCCGCATCTAATGTATAGAGCAACGTAATCAACGCGCTCATAGGCATCATTGCGAGAGAAACGATAAGCGCACCCCATGTCATCTTAAAACGTGAATATCTTTTTCTTATAAGAAAAGCCATGACGAAACCGGAAATCATGCCCGTCATACATCCAAGAACAATAGGTATTACTGCCGCTCCGTCCTGAACGAGTTCGGAAACCGGCGAAATGATAAGAACGGACATACCTGAAATTACCGTCGCCATAACGCCTACTCTGACGCGTATCAGAATACCTACAATCAGAGACACGAACGCAAGTGGCAGTGCAAACCAGCTGAGGTAAGAACCTGACGCGCACGACAGAAGTATGCCTATCGTTATACACGTATACGCGACAGCGAGCAGCTTGTTTTTGCTCATACTCTCAAGAGAACGTGAATTCGAACTGTAATTAAGATATACGTAAAACACCGCGTAAAAGACGAAAACTATTACGGAAAGGGTAACGATTTTAACCACTTCTCCGAAAATATTCCACGTCTTCAGCGTCAGAATCATGCCACAGATTACGGTAAAAACCGCAACGACAAACAGTATCGCCATGATAACCGACGTACGCAGTATCGCCTGTTTTTTTTCTTCAGACATTGTCTTTCTCCTCGGTTTGCTCTCCGCGCGGCTTTTCCGCCTTTTCGTAAGCAGCCACTATCGCCTGAACGAGAGGATGGCGTACGACGTCTTTCGCGGTGAGATTTATAATTGCTATTTTGGGAATATTGTCGAGTATTTTAGACGCATGAATCAATCCGCTCATGGTATCTCTTGGCAAGTCAATCTGCGTTACGTCGCCGGTAACGACGATTTTACTGCCCTCGCCCATACGCGTCAGGAACATTTTCATCTGTTCTCTGGTAGCGTTCTGCGCCTCGTCGAGTATAATAAAGGCGTTTGAAAGAGTTCTTCCTCTCATGTAGGCGAGCGGAGCGATTTCAATCGAACCTTTTTCTGTAAGTCTGTTAAAGGTTTCCAGCCCGAACATCTCCTGAAGAGCGTCGTAAAGCGGTCTGAGATAAGGGTCAACCTTTGCTCCCAGGTCGCCGGGCAGAAAGCCGAGTTTCTCTCCCGCCTCCACAGCGGGACGTGTCAGAATAATCTTTTCGACTTCTTTATTTTTAAAGGCGAGAGCCGCAAGCGCGACCGCAAGATACGTTTTTCCCGTACCGGCAGGTCCTATGCCGAAAACCACGCTGTTTTTTTCAATCGCCTCTACATAACGGGCTTGTCCGTACGTTTTGGCACGCAACGGCTTGCCTTTTGCCGTATGCGTAATGACTTTCGTAACGTCTTCAAGCTTATGCTCGCTGTTGTTGTCGACTGCCTCAATCACCAAATCTATTGTGGCTTTTCCCAGATGTTCGTCCTTTTTAGCCTGTTCGAGCAAAGCGTTTACGACGCGCACTGCGCGGTCCGCTTTGTCTTCTTCGCCGCTGACGGTGAGAGTCCCTCCCATCGTGTTAATCTTCACGTCGAGGACTTTGTTGAGATAAGAAAGGTTTTCGTCAAACTGACCGAACATCGCCATGACCGGCACGACGTCGGTAACGTTTATCTTCCTTGTAACTATAATTACGCCTCCCTGCAACAGATAGGTTGCTCTACTTCATAGTATATAATAATTATATATAAATTGTCTACCTTTTTTTGAGATTTATAGCTTGCCTCAACGGTTGCCGAAGGGTCCAGCTGTGTCTTGAGGGAGGCAAAAGCCACGTACACTTCGCTTTCTATATAGGCGTCGTCTGTCTTAACGGTACTCTTTACCGTTTCGTACCACGTCGTAGTTACGAGAGAAAACGGAATAACTGAATTTACCTGCGTCCTTTCGGTTACCGCATCGAAGTCTTCATACCCGTGATTTACGTTCTGAGGCAATATACACTTATCCCTGACGTACAGCGCGGTAGAAGTATGCTTATTGCCTGTCCTCGTAAATACCGTGCGAAACTCCGGTATGAGCAATCTCGTATAATACCATACTCTTCCGTAAACTTCCCCTTTTGCAGCGGTTTGAATCTCCTTGTGTTCAGGGTCTGCGACGTCGCCGACCACAATATAATCGCCAATGAGTGTCTGTCCTCTTCTAACTGTATCGCCCGGCTTTACGAGAGCCGTTCCGCCCGACACCTCCACGCGGGTTACGATAGCGTCCGCACAAGAATACAGCGCGCCTTCTTCATTTTCCTTAACGGGCTGAGGCAGTTGCTCTTTCGCGCTGACGACCAGTTTCACCCCGTCTATATAAGCCTCTGCAAAAGCGAGGTCGTCTGACTGCCCGGCGACAATTTTTTCTATCTCATCTGTATTTATTCTGCTTTTCAAGGTAATGCCGTCCACACCGTATCCGGCAAGAATCGACGTTATTTCCGCCGCACGTTCGGCAGACACACCTTCGACCGCAACTGAAAACACAAAAAAACGGGACGCGACAAAGGTAGCCGCGACGACCAGAGCGGCAGAAAGCGCGCCTGCATGACGCAATATCTGTTTTAAACGGGTAGAAGTATTTTTTCTGCTCACGACTTCAAACGCCAGCCCTTTGGACGCAGCGATTTTTTTCAGAACGCCTTCGTCTTTTTCTCTGCAAAGAAAATTGAGTTCTTTCTCCCCTCTGTTTATATCGTAAAGCACTGTTTTTTCTGCGCAAACCGCGCTCAAAAAGCCGGCGACGTCTTCTCCTCTTACGCGCGCTCTGACGTTACAGCCCTTCATTTAGACACCTCCGTCCCCGCAATTTCTCCGGTAATATAATATTCGTTTCCGTTGCAGGAAACGATTCTGAGGTTTTGTCCTTTTATTTCAATCACCCGTCTTCCCGCAGCAAATCTGACAGATTTGTCGTCATAATACAAAATTCTCTTCGCACCTTCCACCGACGCCGCGCGCGGCCCGTACAACGTAACTTTAAAAGTAAGCAGCCCGTCTTTCAGCGCGCCGTCAAACTTTTCTGCGATTTCGTCAACGTATGTCATTATCCCGTCCCCCGATGCCTATTCTACAAATTATATGCTTCCCGGTATTTTATAATGAAAAGCGGTTGGACAGAATTTTATAAACATGATATTTTATCCGCTTTTGCGAGCAAAAAGCTGAATCAATACCTGAGAAACATAAAAAAGACGCACTTTAAAAAGCGCGTCGTACAATTGCAAATCAAACTTATTCCTCGTCTGCCGGGGGAAGAAAATCTGCGGCGTCCTGAAGTTCCGACAAATCGAAATCCGCGACGTCGTCCGGTTCTCCGACGGGAGCGTATTCTTCTTCGACATAATATCCTTCCTCGAGATTCTCCTGAGCAATATCTCCTGCGTTTTCGGGCTGAGCCTGTTCGGGAGTCGGTGTGCTTTCCGCCTGTTTTTTGTTGACGGCAACAGAGAAACGCATGTGCTTTTTGTCGAACACGTAATATATCGTACCCGTCGCGCCGTTACGGTGTTTTGCAATGATAAGGCTGACGTTTTTCTTCTCAACCGTATCCTCGTTGTCGCCGTCCGCGTTGTTGAGGAAATAGACCATATCGGCGTCCTGTTCGATAGAACCCGACTCTCTGAGGTCTGCAAGCATAGGCGTCTTGTCTTCTCTTTTTTCTATATCGCGCGACATCTGAGAAAGCACGATTACGGGAACTTTGAGTTCTTTTGCCATCATTTTTATAAAACGCGAAGTATCCGCGACTTCCTGCTGACGGTTTCCGTCCCTGTTTCTGCTGGGACTCATAAGCTGAAGATAGTCGATTATGACAAGGTCGAGTCTTTTTTGTTTCGCCTTGAGTCTGCGGCATTTTGACATGATTTCTTCCGCAGTCTGCGACGCGGTATCGTCAATAAACAGCCTGCTTTCGGACAGCTGTCTTTGAGCGATAAACAGTTTTTGCAGCTCTTCCTGCGTTTCCTCGCCTTTAATCAGCGTCGAGTTGTCTATACCCGTGAGAGATACGAGTATTCTCTGCACGAGTTCCTGAGAAGACATTTCAAGGTTGAACGCAGCAACGACTTTTTCCGGTTCGTATTTTGCTATGTTTGTCGCAATACTCATAGCAAACGAAGTCTTACCGCAACCTGGACGCGCCGCTATGATAATCATCTGTCCCGGCATAAATCCGTTGGTCATCCTGTCGAGATTGCGATAATGCGACATAAGACCGGTAGCAGGCTTTTTAGTACGAAAGACTTCTGACAGCTTGTCCACGACTTCGAGAGTAGGTTCGCCTATCGGGACGAGTTCCCCTTTCTGATTTTGTGTGCCTATATCGTATATAGATGCCTCCGCAAACGCAAGAGCCTTCTGAGAATCTTCCTGAGAAAAGGCGTTGTCTATGACCTTGCAGCTCGTACCGATAACGCGGCGCATCAGAGAGTCGCGCTTTATTATGTCTATGTAATACTCGCAGTTTGCCGCAGAAGGCAATACGTCCGCCAGTTCTTCCAGTCTTTCAAGACCGCCCGCGCTTTCCAGTTTCTCTTCTTTTTCCAGTCTGCCCGTTACGGTAACTATATCGACAGGCACGCTCTTTGCCGCCAAATCCTTTATACATCTGAAGAGAACCTTGTTTGCCGGAGAATAAAAATCTTCCTCACTCAGCCCTGCGGCATGGTCGGCAAGTATGTCTGCGTCGGTAAGGAACGCACCCAGCACCGCGTCTTCCGCCTCTGTATTGTGCGGCATCGTGCGGCGCAGAGCGACCACTGTCTTGTTCTTGTCTTCTGATTTCTGTTTAGCCATAATGTTTTCCCCTTATCTCACAGTTCTTTGAGCTGACGCATATAATCGTCCATGACCCCCATAGCTTTTTCAAACGGCTCGTCCGTAGTAAGGTCGACGCCTGCAAGTTTGAGAATTTCGACAGGAGGCATACTTCCGCCCGCTCTGAGGAACTTCATATAATCGTCAAGCGCACTCTGTCCCTTTTCGAGTATGTTCGCGGCAATACATACCGCGCTGATAAGACCCGTCGCGTATTTATACACGTAGAACGCGGTATAGAAATGCGGAATCCTGCTCCACTCGTACTTTATCATATCGTCGTTCACGACGTTTTCGCCGCCGTAATATTTACAGTTGAGCTTATAGTACAGGTCGTTGAGATATTCGGGCGTGAGCGCAATTCCCTTTTCTGCCGCTGTATGCGCCTCGTATTCAAACTGCGCAAACTGAGTCTGCCTGAATACCGTGGTGCGGAACATATCCAGCATATAAGACAGCAGAAATTCTTTTTCCTTCTTATCATTGCAATTCTTTATAAGGTAATTCAAAAGCAGCGTTTCGTTGACTGTCGACGCGACCTCCGCAACGAAAATTTTGTAATCCGCCTTAGGCAGCGGCTGAGTTTCGTTGGAGAAATAGGTATGCAGACTGTGTCCCATCTCGTGAGCTATAGTGAACACGTCGTGAGTAGTTCTCTGGTAATTGAGCAGCACGTAAGGATGGCAGCCGTAACAACCCGTAGAATACGCGCCGGAACGCTTGCCCTTGTTCTCATAAACGTCCACCCATCTTTCCGCAAAAGCTTTTTCAAGCAGTTTGCTATATCTTTCGCCCATAGGCGCGAGAGCCTTTACCACAAGCTTGCACGCGTCCTCATAGTCCATCGCGATTTCACAGCCTTCGATAATCGGCACGTGCAAGTCGTACATATGCAGTTTTTCGACGCCCATTTTTTTGCGACGGTATTCAAGATATTCGTGCAGCTTGCCCACGTTTGCATCTATGCACGCAGACAGTCTTTGATAAACTGCGGTCGGCACGTCTTCACCGTGCGTTGCGCTGTCAAGACAGCTTTCAAAGCCTCTGACCTTGGCATAAAATACGTTTTTCTGTACGTTGCCGTTATATAGAGCCGCAATCGTATTGATATTATTTTCAAAAGCGCGGTACATCGTTTCAAAAGCTTTTTTTCTGTCCTCGCGGCAAGGCGACTGCATCATCAGGCTGTAAACGCCGTGAGAGAGCTTTATCTCCTCTCCCTTGCTGTCCTTAAAAGGCTCAAAACGTATATCCGCATTATTTAGCATAGAAAACGCCTCCTGGGGAACAGAAGAAAACATCTGCGTCATAGCGAGGATTTTTTCTTCGCTCTCTCCCAGGGTGTGTTTTTTGTCTTTGATTATGCCTTCGATAATATAGCTGTAATCCGCAAAATCCGGGTCTTTTGCAAGTTCCTTCAGAAAATCCTCGTCAAGCGCGGTAAGCTGAGGTCCCACAAAACTGGTTTCTCCTGCATAAGCGATATAGAGATTTCTTACGCTGTCGAAAAGAGCCTTGTTTTCAGAATTGCCCACGTCCTGGTCGCGTTTCATATGAGAATAGCAGAAAAGTCTGCTAAGAACGTCTTCGTATTTCGTCGAAGTCTTAAGACAAGCGAGTATGTTCTCTTTGTCTTTCAGCTTGCCGTTGTACGCGACGATTTCAGAAACGCCGTCTTTGACAAAAGCGTAAAGTCTGTCCCACTCTTCTTTGCCTGAAATCAAATCGTCAGTCTTCCATGTATACTTTTCTTCGATTTCATCTCTGCTTTTAACTTGCATATTACCTCCTAAGACCCGCTCAGTTATTGTAATCGAGTTTCAAATCGTTTTCTTTTATCCAGCCCACCTTTCTCAAAAGCAGACCCATTGCCCAACATATAACAGCCGGCAGAATTATAAACAGCGTCAGCACGCAGATAAGGAACAACCACCACTCCATCGCGCCCGAAGAAACGCTCGCGTTGAAAGAGTCTATTATTCCCACAAATCCGCACGTACCCATACCTCCGCCGGACGCGCCGCACCTGAGCTTGAACGCGCAAGTCGCAATAGGACCGCATACCGCGCTTGCGACAATAGGCGGAATAAAGATACGCGGATTTCTCATAATATTGGGTATCTGCAACATACTCGTACCCAATCCCTGAGAGATAATGCCGCTCCAGCCGTTTTCTTTAAAACTCATAACGGCAAAACCTACCATCTGGCACGCACAGCCCACTACCGCCGCACCGCCTGCGATATACATCGCCTCCACCGTCGCCGCACTTGCCGTTGCGTCGGAAAATATAGGACTTGCCACAGCCACCCATATCGCCGCGCTCGACGTGGGCATCGTAAGCAGTATGCCCATAACGACGGATATTACTATGCCCATAAAGAACGGCGTGAAGTCTGTTGCAATCGCTATGCCTTTACCCAGCATATTTATAAGCCAGATAAAAGGATAAGCGACATAAGAGAACGCCATCGCCACCAGCAGACACGTAAGCGGAACGAGCAATATGTCCAGCTTTGTCTTGCCTGCGACCAGAGAACCTATCTCTGTCGCCGCAAGAGCCGTGATATACGCGCCTATCGGGTTGCCGGGACTTCCGGCGCCCACCAAAGCGGATATGTCGGTAATCGCTCCCGGCGTAAAGTTTGCCGCAGAGCCTATGAATTTGTCTGAGAACGCTCCCACAAATCCCGCTACCATAGCGGCGAATACTACCAGCTTGCTTGCTTTCAGATGGCTTGCGATACCTGCGCCTATACCCGCGCCCATCAGTACCGATGCTATCTGCCCCAGCGTAGTGAACAGTCTGCCTGCCGCATTGTCGCCTATCAGAGTACCTATCGTCTTTATGATGGTACCGGCAATCAGCGTAACGAACAGTCCCTGCGCCATACCTGTAAATGCGTCAATAAACCACCTTTTAGCGATTTTCTTGACTGTTGCCCGAACTTTTTCTGCCTTTGTCGGGGGTTGAGGGGGATTTGAAACTACTACTTCCTCTTGGGTTGTCTTTTGCACGTCTTCTGCAAGATTTTTGTCTTGTGTTTGCATAAAAACCAACCTCAAAATATATTTAGAATTTTATTATAATATAATCGCGTTTTCAAGTCAATTAAACGCCGCCCTTTTCTCTTTGCCCTATCGGCTGTCTTCTCCTTTACCCCTTAATCCCCGGTTGCCTTTCACTTTTCTCTCTCTGCCCTGTCCGTTGTTTTCTCCCCTCTCTTCGCCTCATCAATTGCCTTTCCATTTCTCTCTGTCCTATCTGTTGCTATACACTTTCTCTCTGCACTATCAGTCGCCTCCCGTTATCTTCACTATATCCGTTGTTTTCTCCCTTCTCTTTTCACTATCAGCTGCCTTACTATTTCTTCCCACTCCATCTATTATCCTCCCTTTCTCTTCGCCATATCGGTTTCCTTTTCCCGTTACTCTTCGCACTATACAGACCCGTAATAATTCTAACAAGGTTTAAAGCGACAACAATGCGAGCTGCAGAGTTAAACACCCTGAAATGTGTCTATTATTACCTGCGGCATTTGCCTTGTACCCGTATGACGGGTTGCATTGACAGGTTTTACGTCTTACAAATCCGCACGGGTAAATGTTGCTTAAAACCGTATTAACCCTCAGGCGACAATTTTTATTGTGTGTTTCAATAAGGTGAGCGCAGATAATATTATTATTTACTCTCAAGTGAGTTTCGCTGAAAAACGCATAAAAGGCGCGCCTCAGGGCAAGTTCGTATTATTCTGGTCTGGTATAGTAATTATTTCGATGTTTTACTGATAATCTGATTTATTTAAAACAGCAAACCTGCCCTTAATTTCTGTTTGTCGCCTTTACTTCACATATACTACAATTTTCTTGTAGTTCCTTTCTCTTCACGGGTTACTACAATTTATTTTGCAAATCATGAAGTCTTCACGGGTTACTACAATTTTTTATACATCATATAAAAATTTTTATAAACAACGCTATGATAATATAAATAAGAAATAAAAAAAACGGCTTTCGCCGTTAATTTTTTCAATACAAATCCACCGCATTTCCGCTGCCGTAAACCACAGCTCTTCCCTGGCGTATCATATTGGGTTTATCCTTATCCAAAACGTGCGAGTCGTGATAATTTTTCGCGTCTTCTATATTGTTGAAAGTGATTACGAATACTTGTTCAACCTGAGAAGAATTTGCGTTCTTAAGCCCGTGATAAGCAAAATCCACAAGCTCTTTGTCCACGTTTGCATTTGCAAAAGGAAAAGCCTGAGCGTCAAAGCCCGCCTGTTCGTACTTTTCTTTGAGCGCGGATTCTTCTGTGGCGCAAGCCGTCAAAGACAATACCGCCGCAACAGTCAGACACGCGATTATCGCAACAACCAACCTTCTCTTATTCATATCGCTATTATAACTCTTTTATTTTTTTGAGGCAAATCATTTTGCGCCGTTTATTCTCCGATTTTTCAGTCTTATTTGTGCAACCCATGCCGCTTTATCTGTTTAGCTCTGAATATGCGATTCTGTTTATGCGGCTCAGCCAAATGCGTGACTCTCAACTCAATTTTAGATAAACTCTCAAATCTGAGTAGTTGTGTTTTATACAAAAAAATAAGCAGACACGTTGCCGCGTCTGCTTAATCTGATTTTTTTATCAGAACAATTTCAAAGACTCTTCATCTCCGATAGCTATTGCATTGCCCTTTTTCTTAACGTTATTGCTGTCTTTGAGTTCGTCATAGCAAGCTTTTGCATCTTCTGAATTGCCGAAACATACGATAACGACGTTCTTTACTACCTTAGTTGCGACAAGAACGTACTTAATGTCAGCGTCTTTCGCGTCATATCCGGGAATATCGTCCGCACTACCGCTGACTACGAGATATTCCGCCTCTTTATATTTTTTGGTAAGCGATTCTTCGCTGGGGGTGCAAGCCATAAG
>CALWHB010000041.1 GCA_944380275.1 uncultured Christensenellaceae bacterium
CGTCAACGTCTTGTTTGAAGAAAGCGACCTCATATACATATCGTTTATCTGACTTACGGTAAGCGTCTGTCCGCTGCTGTACACAACGCCTTCGTCTGCAGCGTACGACCAGCCCAGGAAATAGTATCCCGTCCGCGTGGGTTTGTTGTTTGACAGCGTTCTTCCGCTTTCGTTATATTCGTAATAAACGACTTCGGAAGACGCGTTCGTACCGCCGTTTGCATTGTATTTCAATCCGAAGGAATCTTCATCCCAGACTGCGTAAAAAGTTACGCTGCCTCCTTCGTCGGTTACAAGGTTTTTCACTGTTTCTCCTGAAACGTAAGCGGCTGCCGCTGCGTTTTTATCTCTTGACCACCCCTTGAACACAAAACCTGTCATAGTCGGCTTTTTAGACGTAATCGTAACGCTTTGTCCGTACTCGCAATGCTGGTCTTCGGGTGCGTTCTGACCTCCGTTTGCGTCATAATGTATCGTATAAGAATTTGCAGTCCATACCGCATACAACGTAACGTTTCCGTCCACGTCGGAAACCAGATTTTTTACTTCGTCCCCCTGTTGATAAGTCGCGCTTATCGCGTTTTTATTTGTCGACCAGCCTATAAAAGTAAATCCTTCTTTGACGGGTATTTGTTCGCTTAACTTCACGACCTCGTCGAAATTCACTCCGGTCAGAGCTGCAGGAGCGTTCTTTCCCGTGTTCGCGTCGTATATTATGTCGTAAGAATTTGCCGCCCATACCGCATAAAGGTTGATGACGTCCTCGTGTTTTTCAGTCAGATTAATCACTTCTTTGCCCGGCAAATAATCGACATAAGACGCCTCCTCGCTCTTTGACCATCCCATGAAGGTATACCCTTCGTGCGTAAGCATTTCAACGGTTATTGCTCCCTCTTTATCGTAAGTAAGCATCTCTTTGTCCGGGACAACCGTATGGAATTTAGGGTCGTTGTAAACTATCTCGTAAGTTATTGGACTCCACGACGCATAAAGTTTGTCGTTTTCTTTAAATTCAAAAGACGATTCAACCTTTTTGCCTGAAAGCGTTTTGCCTCCGTCCTCGCTCCTGAACCAGCCGCTGAACAGATATCCTTTCATTGAAGGAGCGTATTCGTCAAGATTAAGTTTACCTCCGTTGTCAACAGACACGAACGTCCTTTCGGCATCTTCTCCGACAGACTTAAGAGTACCTCCCATAAACTCTAACACAACGGTGTTTTTATTTTCGGAAAGGTCGACTATCGGGTAAATTCTATTCATTATGCCTTTCCACAAATCGTCAGAAATATAATCCGTGTAAAGAGAATCTGCGACATAGAAAACCACGTCGCCCAGGCTGTTTCTGCCTTGCAGCCCGACAACGTCGTTATAAGTGAGGATTACTCTTTCGAGATTTTTGAAAATCGTCGTTTCGCTCACGTCGTAATTCTTTTTCTGAGAAAGCGTAACGGATTTTACAGAATCTATCTCTGCGTTAGTAACTATTCCGTCATCAAAAAATCCGGGGAAGTTTTCGCGCAGTATATTTTCGGTATCGTCAACAGCAAATCTCGTGTTGAATTCTACCGAAAAATTAACGGAAGAATCAAAAGTGCTTTCAAATCTGATTATGCCTTTTCCTATTCCGAGTACGCTGAAAGTGCGACTTTCTTCATCATAATTCAAAACGTCTTCAGCCGTAACGTATTTTTCGTTTCCGTCTTCGTCTTTAGTAATCACTTCAACGGTTACTTTCGCGTCGGATTTGAGCCATCCGTAAACGTATTCTTCCTTTTCTGCTATATCGTCTATCGTAAACGTATCGCCTATTTTCACATAGTCTGCCATACTCTCGCCGGTATTGCCGTTTTCAGTCGCGTTCCCCACGTAAAAATGCATGGCAATGCCTGTCGCCGCTCCCGCAAGAACGAATACGAGAAGAAGGCATATAAACAACCCGAATCTCCTTTTTGTAAACTGACTATCTGACATATTCTTATCTCCTGTATCTCCGTCTATTGATTTAAATCAGATTCAATACGTATTGCGCAAGCACGTATATTCCTATGGTTGCAATCATAATGACCGCCGTCTGCCACGATGCGGTAATAAGCGGACTGCGCAATCTCCTTTCTCTGAAATTACTCCAGTAAGTAATTTGCGCTATGCCGAGAGTAGCTATCGGGAACACAATATAAATCGTCCTGAAATACTCTCCAGCAAAGTACTTATACAATAAAAAACTTATAACGCCCACAACGGCAGCCGCTATCAGAGAAAACAATGTTGACGCGATTCCCCCTGCCATAACGTCGGTAAGGCGTCTGAATCTTGAAAGTTCGTTTCTCTTTTTCTTTTCCGCCTTTATTGCGGATACGAACTGCAATTGATTTTCTCTCAGTCTTTTAAGTTCTTCGGGTCTGAGCTTGCTGTCGTCATAAAGCAGATATGCGGTCGCGACTTTACCTGCGGCTTTTACCAATTTTTCATCTTTGTACGACGCCTGAATATTCTCTATCCCTTCTTTTTTGAACGCGTTCCTGACATAATCCTTGCCTGTGGCAGCAGTCAGAAGTCTGACGATAGTTTTGCCGTCAAGCAACAGCAATTCCCTGACTATAAATTTCACCCGGAAATCGGTAAGTTCTTTTACCTTTGCCTCCTGCTCTCTGTACTTTTCGTATTTCTTAAGCATTTCTCCGACGTCGTAAATGAACCGGGAATCTATCGACGTCGTATATCCGTTGTTTCCGTAAACGTAAGCGAGGTCTTCGCATCTCTTTACGTCTTCAGGCTTTATTTCAGCAAAATTTACGTTTTTTATCGCCTCTTTGTAAGTCGGATTTATAAGCGTTTCCGCCAGTATGTCATATATCAACGACTTAAACGAAATACTTCTGTATTCCCCTATTATCTTTTCTACTGCGTCGCGTTTGTCGCATAATCCTGCAATAGTTACATTTTTCAAATCCGTCCCGTTAAGCACGTAGTTTTCGACGAGTTTTCTCAATACTTTTTGAGTAGTATCATTATTTCCCGCACCCATGAACTCGTTTCTGAAAAACAACGTCGCATTTTCAAGCAGACCGTTTTCTTTTACAAAGTCGCAGAACTGCCTTATGCGGTCGTTATCCAATTCTTCGTTGCCGGTAGACGCAAGCAGTCTTTCGTTTACAAAGACAAGCGCGTCGTTTTTATCGGAGCCTGAGAATATCCTCTTGAGAATCTCTTTAAACTTAGAGGGATTGTGAACAAGATAACGCATCAGGAAATAATCTCTCAGATACGCGTACTTACCGTCCGTGATATCTCCGACGAGTTTTTTCAGCATATCCTTTGCAAACAAGTCGGAACGCTCTGCAAGTTCTTCTGAATCATACATACCGTTGAGGAAATCCGCAACGAATTCCCCTGAATCCTTTCTGTACTTTTCAAGCATGGCAACAAAATCCAATCCTGCCTCTTCAAGTTCTTCCAGCACACGGTTCTCATTGTAGAAAAGCAGGTCGTAATGTCTTTTCGCAGACTCTCTGCTTTGCCCTTCCATGCCGATAAGCACCATACGCAGCATATCCTTTATCTCGCGTTCTTCATCGTCTGTCCTGCCGGCATATGCCTTGTACAGTTTAAGCAAAGGCACAAATATTTTGTCGTGAATCGTATTCACTCTCAGATTTCTGATTTCCGCACACAAATTCTCCAGTCTTATTTTCAAAGAACGAATCTGAGAAATCCCTTCGCGGTATATTCTGTCAATCATACCGGCATTTCTCAGCACGAGTTGCACGCATGCCTCAAAATTTTTCGCCGCCTGTAATGTATCGGTTTCTTTGACCTCTTCTTTGTTCCTGAACAGAGCAATCGCGTCTTCGGTTTCTTTTATGGTGGTAACTACCGGATAATAAGTTCCTTTCTCACTATCGAACCATGCTCTTACCGCATTTTCGTCCGCCCTTGCGATAAATTCTGCAAAGGCTTTCTTTTCCCCTCCGATGCCTATGCAGCCGCCGGGAGTCTTTATTATAACGACGCCCGACTGCTTGAGTTCTTTGATATACTCGTCGTCGCAGGTAGGTATGCCGCATATATCGAATCCCGCGTGGGACGCAGAACCGCATGCGGTTATAAACGAAATCGTATTTGCAACCCTCGCAGGGAAAAGTTTTAGCACAGCTTTGATTAAGTTCAGCACTCTGTATGCGTCCGCAGGCGACGAATATACTATATACAGCGGCTTTTTGTCTTCTTTTGCTTTTAAAAACGCGTTTAAGGTTTCTGCAATTTCCCTCCTGTTGCTTATCACGGCATCTCCCGTAATTTGCTGCGAAATGCAATCAGTGAGATTTACGGGTTCGAGTTCTTCCGGTTTTTTCTCCCCTTCTTCCTGAGAATATTCTATATCGTCGTTGTCATTCAGTTCTTTCAGATTTATAAGGTCAACCATATATACTTCGTCGCCGCACGCGCCTTTTACCGTTTCTTCGTCTGTAAATACCGCGTGCAGTAACTCTTTTGTACCCCTGAGGTTTTCAGCGTTTTTCAATGATTTTCTCAGCCCGTATCTGCAAACCGCCTTTGTGTCGTATTCGTCCAGCGAAGGGAAATATGCGTAGGATACCAGATTGAAATCAGGATTGACTTCACTGTCTGAAATTCTTACGCCGTAATTTGCGTCAATCTTGTCGGTTGCAGCCTTGTCCACGTCTGATATAAGCCTTGAAATCTCGTTTATTTTTATTTCGGACATCCCCTTTGTCAGAGTGTATATCTGTTTGCCGCAAGAACAGTTACCCAGATAATTCTTTTTGTACAGATAAGCGTATAATATTTCGTATACCATTGCGTTCACCTCTTGATAAGTCCTTTTTGATACATAAGCCAGATTATAGGCAGTTCCATACGCAATCTGCGGGGCTTGAACAAAACTTCTTTTCTGTTGTCGCCCGTTGCGGAATTGAGGCATTTATTGCTGCCCAGCGCGGAACATGCGAAATATTTGATGTTCCTGAAATCGTTTTTGATGCTGTTCAGAATCTGCGCGCTTTCGCTGCTTGCCGATTTCAGGAAATGTTCTATTTCGTAACTTGAACAATCTATATGCCTTTCAAGGTCGCTGCCAGTATATACGCCGTTTTTGGGCAAAAGACTTATGATGTCTTCTCTGACGACATGGCAGTTATCGTCAAAGCATTTTCCCACAGAAACGGGATTGTCGTCGGGGATATAATCCTTCAGCCGCAAATCGTACTTCGTAAACACGATGGCTATAGGCATATTTTTGAAATCCTGCGCCCTGGACGTCGAAGTCTTGAGTCTTCCCATAGCCGCACTGAGTTCCGAGAGTGCCGCCGACGCACCGCCTTCTTTCGCACCGTCGATTACAGCTATCAGACAGTCCGCAAGTCCCACAGACCTGATTTTGTCCATAGAATCCTGATTGAATTTTTCACCCGGCACGTCGTAAAAATATATAAATCCCAGATTTCCCATTTTGAAACCTATCGGATGCCAATCCAGTTTTGCAAGTTCTTTGGGGTCGGTAAAACTCTCTACATCCCCGCCTACAGACATAGTGTAGCGCGTCTTGTAAAGCTGTCTGGGAGAACGTCTGCTTATTTCGCAGTCTTCTCCTATCTGTACAGAGTCATCGTCCACTTTGAGATTGAGAAACTTGACTTCTTCTGCGCGACCCTTTTTGCGGTCAAACTTTTTAACTATCTCGTTGAGTACAAAGGGGTCTGAATACACTCCCTTGTCCGCGCCTCCGTTTATCATATTGTAAAGCGACGCAAGGAATATCGTCTTACCTGACATCGTCATACCCACGAGAGTTATATTCATAGACGGCAGTTTGTCGTATCCTTCGGGGATTATCAGATTGTTTACGGGAATCATGCCGCCTTCGTCCGCTCTTTTGGATTTCTTGTTTATCGTCCCTTTTATATTGTCGTATGCGGGATTTGATATTGTCTGCAAATCTTCTCCGCAGACTATCGTGCGGCATCCTTGCAGATTGCCAGCAACGATTGCCTTCTCTATATGCTCGCCTTTGCAGGTGATTATTTCGGTTTTTCCTTTTTTATACTTCTCGTCTATTTTCAAAGGATTGCCGCAATAAGGACATTTCTTTTCGCTTTTGACGATGTTATCTCTGTTTCTGAACTCCTCTCTTCTCTTTTCTTTGTCTTCGAGAGTGTTGTCCGATTCGTCGACAAGGATATAATATCTGCTGTTTTCCGGGTCTTCGAAGATAAGCCTGAAGTCGTTCTTGTTCGCGCCATCCACGTCAATCTCTTCTTTTACGGCGTCTTTCACTCTGCCGTTGGGTTCAAGTTCTATGCGCACCTTTTCCCTGTCTTTTTTCACTATGTTTTCGGGATTGCAGCAATCCTGTATCAGCACGGGTTTCGCGCCTCTTTTCCTCACGACGTTAAGCACTATTTTACTGCGTATAAGAGGATAAATCACCTGAACCGTCAACTTGTTTTTGCGCTCGATTATACGGTAAGAAATGGTTTCTTTTTCAGAATAATTGATTACGTATTTATATGCGTTTTCCGGCTTTGGCAAAGCCAGTATGTCTTTTCCGTCAATAAACGCGATTACTCCGCTGCCCGACAATTCTCCGTTTCCTCTTATGTAAACGCAATTGTCGGAACTGACGCAGTATTCCGCACTTTTCAGCACACCCGGGTTCATAGGAATAAATCTACTGTTGTCGAGAGTCCCTATATCCGGCACTTCCACACCGTTGACCGTATGATACAGCCTTACTCCGCAAAACTTCTTTTGCATCTCTCTCGGTATGTAGACCTGCGCACACATATCCGTGTCCGTCCCGCCGTAATCCTGATAAAGGTAAAAGTCCAGAGCTTTATCCCCCTTATCCTCATCCGAAAAACTGCTCATGGGCATACATTTGTAATCGAAATAAAACTCACTCATATTCTCCTCGCCATAATGTATTCTTTGTATAATTTTTCATAATCCCTGAAAGGTATTCCTATAAAATGCGTTTCTCCGTCAAACTCGAATATATCCACCCTTTTTTCCTCTTTCAGGCACTTGTCGTATTTTTCACGGTATTTTTCGTCAAATACAATCACTCTCTGATTTGAAGAACCTCTCAACGGCTTGTCGTCAACCAGTTCCTGCACAAAAGGACCGTCTATCAAAGCGGTTATGTTGCCGAGAATAAAATCCGTGTCCGCGTCTTTCATATCCTCCAGCTCTTCCTTCAGATATCCCGTATATACGAGAATATCGTCTATGCCTCCTTCGCGCAGGATACGGATGAGTTCTGCCAGTTCTTTTTTTTGCAGAAACGGTTCTCCTCCTGAAACGGTAACCCCTTCGCAACCTGTAGCCAAAACGCGTTTTGCGACTTCTTTCACATCGCTTTCGGCAGAAGAATCCGGCATCCTGAGTTCCGGATTAGAGCAACCTTTGCACCTTCTGTTGCAGCCCGTTGTCCATATCCCCGTCCTTTTGCCTGGACCCAGCGTCGTTACGGGATATAATATTTTACCTATCTGCATAAGGGTCTGCGTAAAGAGCCTGTTCTCTTGCATTGCTCTCTTCGTCTTCTTCCTCTTTTGTTATCACGTCGGAAACTTTCTTTTCTCCGAGCAGTTCTGCTATCTCCTCATTGCTGAAACCGCTCATGCGCAGGAACTTTTCGGATTCTTCTCTCGTCGCGAGTTTTCTGTAATTCTTCAGGTCGTAAAGAGCGTTTTTCTCCTCTTCGTTCAACTCTTCGTAAGTGCCGTTCATAATGCCGACTTTTTTAAATCCCTCGTCTATCTCTTCTGCCCATCTGCAGCTGCTGTGGATTTCTCTCAACTTCTGAGGAGAAACCGCCGCTTTGCCGTTATACAGCAAAACCCCTCTGGGATATATCGTAAGTCTGCCTTCCTCATCAGAGTCGAACTCAAACATTACGCCCTTTGCGGAATCTTTTGCAAAACTCGTCCTGACTTTTCCGTTCTTGTTTTCTGCAGAAAATATTTTTCCCCAACCGCAAGCCGCGAGATTATTGCTTACCGCATAATTATCCTGCATCTGCCTAATCTTTTTCAACGCTTTTTCAATCTCTTCGTTCTTTGCTCTCAAATTGTTCAGCTGTTCCTCTGAGTCGTAAGGCATAAACAAAATTTCGGCGGGAGAAGTCAGATATTCGTCGTTGTCGTCCTTTATACCGCTGTTTTCGCCGCAGACGGACGCCCTCAGCATAGTATAATTTTCTTTATATCTTTCGTTTTCTTCACTGAAAAGCTCAAACTTCTGTTCTTCTTCTGCCGACTTTAAGTCGCAATCTTTGAGATTTGACAACGATTTCAGCAGATTGCGTTCCGCACCGGGAAGATTTACAACTTTTTCAAGAGCGTTCAGGTTGGACTCTTCTCTCTTCAACAGTTCGTCAGTGGGTCTGCCTACATATTTCCTGCCTCTGATTTTTGCGATAAGTTCTCTTCCTTCTTTTATTCTTGCGGTATTGACTTCTGTCTTGTTCTGCTCTGTTTCCGCTTCGTAACTCGCGCCTCCCTCAATCGGTCTGATATATTCTTTAAGCTGTTCTAGTTGTCTTATCTGATTTTCAGCCTCGGCACGTGCGGCATCGTTCAATTGCTGATTTTTCATCTGCTGAGCAAGCAATCTCAGCTCCCGTTCTATCTGCTCCACAAGAGCTTTAACCTTTTTTACCGCATCGGGCGAGTTGTAATCGGTTTCTGCTACGCAAGCCGCGATTCTCTCTCTGTAAGCACTGAGTCCTTTGTTGGAAACGGCGGTATCGAGCCCGTTTAGAAAAGCTACCCAAGCCTCGAGTTTTTTGCGCCTTTCTCCCACCTCTTTTTCAAAAGCATCCACCTGCATATATGTCGTACTGCTCACTATGCCTGTATAGGGAGAGTTTCTTCTGACTTTGTTGAGTTCGGATGCCGAAGAACATCGGTTGATTTTTTTGATGTAATCGTCGATTTCGCTTTTGCGAGAACTTACCTCGTTGTTCACGTTTGCACTTTCTGCCTGCATACGCGCGATAATTGCGTCCGCCTGCGCGTCGCAACCTTTTATGCCGAATTTTCCGAAAGGCGTAACATATTCTTTTTTAGCTCTTTGAGAAATCTCCCTGCATCTGCGTATACTTTCCGCAATCACGCGTTTCTTCTCTTCAGCGTCTTTGTCCAGCCTGTTCTTTTTTGCGATGGCGCAAGAAACTTCGTCGCTCTTGCTTTTTTCAAACAATCTGGCGAGTTCTGCATCCTGTTTATATCTATCCATTGCGGAATCTATTCTTTTTTGCACCTCATCCCTTGTCATGCCGTTACTCCACGCCCACGGCGCAACGGTTACGTTGATATTGTTTCCGCTCACATTCACACTGACACCGGGACCGAGTCCGGATAATCTTGCTCTCGTTCCCCGCGCCTCTTCGTTTGTAGATGCGGGAAAAATATATTTTTTAGGCCCACTCATTTCTTTTTCCTCCCTTCTTCCTCTTTTCGTTTGTTTCAGCTCTTGTTTCGGTTACGGGTTGCTGCGACGGCTCCCGCTCATCCTTTACGTCTGCGACAGTGTTTTCAGATGCTTTTGCCCTGTCGTGGACGGCAGACTCTCTTTTTACGTTTTTCTCAGTCACTTCAAAAATCTTTTCCGACAGGTCTTTGTCGAGTTTTTCAAGCGTCGATTTTATTTTATTAAAACTGTTTTCAGACTCTGCGTCAATTTCGCTGCGTCTGTCCGCAAGCACCGTATTCACCATAGTAGCGACGTCATCTGAAGATATGAATTTTGTCAGTTCGTCATGCAGGTCTTCCGATTGGGCAATTATTCCGTAAATGTGCTTTTTCAACGTATTGCGTTGCCCGTTATAAACTATCTGCGTGTTTTTATCTATTCTGTCAAGACAGAACAAATACGCTCCCACGGAAGGCACAACGTCGTCTTTTTTAATCAAAGACTTTATATTGAAAAACTGTCTGGTCGTTCCGTCGTTCCCCACGATTTCGGCATCGTAGATGTTCAGCTTTTCTGCAAGAGAAGTCTTGTGCAGCATATTCCTGAATTCTTCAAACTCCACCTGAGCCGCGGAGTCGCCCAGATATGCTCTGACGATTATGTCTTTTATGTATTCAAGCCCCGTTTCGTCGTTTGCGATTTTAAGCCCGTAATACTCGAGAACGCGTTTTCCCGTAATCGCAAATTTGTAAAAACAAAGTTTTGCATATCCGTCTTCGTTTTCTTCTGCAAAATAAAAATCGTTGGCGTCGTCAAACTCTTTTTTTACCGATTGCCAGAACTTATCATTGCTCCTTATATCGCTTATAAACATTATTTTTTCTTCGACTTTTGAATCCGGCATGCTCAGATTGTCGATAAAATCCGTCCCGAACTTTTCGATATTTCCGTCCGGTTTCACATAAACAAACTGCCCAGAAAATTTGTATATCATACGCGACAGTTCCGAAGGCAAATCATTATATTTCTCAAAGAAATATCTGCATGTCAGACTGTTGAAAAGCCGCAGCAGTTTCTTGCCGTCGTCTTCCGCGGCGCAAAAATCCCTGACGTAATCGCCGGGACTTTCAAAAGTCTTTTTGACAACATCGCCTTCTCTGTAAACAAGCTTTTTCCCGCCGGTCAGCGCGTATTCGTTGAAATACCAGTAAAATGCCTCGTCCGCAGAATAATTCTCGTATTTAATCTCATTGATTATCTTTGATTTTTTGTCAAAAATCTCTTTTGCTTTATTGTAATTTTTGCCGGTTTCCTTTATGTAGTTAAGATAGCCGGCGTTAAATCCGTCAACGGCTCCGTCTTTTATTGTAAAGACTCTGTCTGTCGCGCCGTTGCAGTACAAAGCGATATGCAGCATCTTGAAATCGCTCTCAAACGTTGCGTATGCCTTGCTTTTATAATAGAATACGGTTGCGGACGCGAATACTGTTTCTCTTCTGTTTCCTCCCAGGTCTAAACACTTTTCCGCAGCTCTAATCCTTGCATCGGGGGCATTTGACCTCCAGATTATTTGCTCTGCTCTGATTATTTCTCCGCAATGACAGCATCTGACGTTATTGCTGTTTTCACAATAACCGTGTCCACCGCAGACGTTGCATTTGTAAACTATATACGTACTCATGCTTTTTTCCGCTATAAAAGCCAGTATTTCGTTTTCCGCCTCGCTCCCGACGTAACCCATGTCTACAAACCCTGTGCTGTTTCTTTCCAGAGTTCTCAGGTTGTTTTCTCCGTATACAGGTCTGACTCTACCCCCCTGAACCAACAGCCACTGCACCCTTTCTCTTTCTTTGTTATATATTTCGACACAGCTGTTTAATTTGTCTTTCTTTTCATCGGGAACAGTTCCTCCTGCATAATCCTCAAACTCCGGATATTCCGCTAAAAACTGCTTTTTCTGTCTGGGGTTCATACGGCTGAAAGAAGGCAGCCGACCTGACGAGTCGGTTATCTTCACAAAATAATCTCTGTTCTTTTTGTCGTATAATATTTTTACTTCCACAACCTTTTCACCTCAGAATATCCGCTATAAAATACCTGCCGCGTCTGTCTGTAAAGTTCACATCTCCTCTCAGCACGTCCAAAGAATCTGCGTTGGAGCAGAATCTGAAAGGTTTTCCGCTGCCTATAAGCGTATTGACGTATGCCGCAACGGACGCAGTTATCCCGCATAACATTTCGTAAAAGTTCTGCCAGCCTGCCCTTATATCCAATTTGCCTGTTTTTCTCATTTCCGAAATAAGCCCGTTCATAAGAGATTCGGTATCGGCATCTGTTTCTATCGGAGCGGACTTACTGACCGTATAGGGCTCTTTCATAAGATTGTCCAGCGCATCCCCCAGCCTTTCGCAGCAGTTCTGAGATGCAACCACATAAGCTATCTCTCTGAAATCCGCATTAATATCGCGACCTTTCAGAAGAGCGGTAAGCAATCTGAGCTTTCCGCTTTTTTGCCAGTAATCGCACAAAAACGTACTGCCGCAAGCAGAATCCTCTATCTCGCCCAGTTTTCTCGAAAACTTAAATATTTCTCTGTCGTCCTCTATAATCAATTTCAGACTCCCTCCACGTACAATTCACCGTCGTAAATGTCCAGTACGGCGTTGGCTCCTTCCTGAAGATTATCGAACATGTATTTACCCACGGGTACGCTCATCAGTTTTTCTACGCAGGACACGATTCCGCGTCCGCCGAAATTGAGTACTTCAGGCTTTTTGACGTATTCCGTTATATACTCTTTTGCCTTGTCGGACACCGTGAGATTGATGTGATAATCGTTCTCCTCGCGCAGATTGTTGCAGTATTTTCTGATAATGTTTTCTGCGATTTTTACCGCGGTATATTCAGAGATAAAGTTAAAGACGAGTATATTCTCTTCTCCTATACGTCCCAGAACCTCTCTTCTTCCTATTCCCTCGAAATAAGTCGAGATGCGTTCTTTCACGCACTCAGAAACAAACGCGTTGAACGCCGAAGTAGCGTCGCCGTATTTACATCCGTCCACCGCTCCGAGTTCTCTGTAACACTCTCTGAACAAATATCTGTTCTTTATGTCGCAGGTCAAACCGACAAGAGGGACTCTCTCTTTTTCGAGTTTTTTCATCTCTCTTACGAGATTAATCATATCGTCGCTCGGTTTTTCCGCACTCTCCCCGACTTTCTTTTTCCCCTCGTCCTCGTCAGTCAGACCGCCTTTAGAAGAATCTTTTTTTCTTATCTTTTCGATTAACTCTTTAATCTGTCCGTCTATAGCGGCGGTATTTGCGTTTGCTACTCTGTCGCTGCTGCGTTTTTCGCCTGCGTCTGCCGTAATGCCGAGATTTGACGTGAAAATTATTATCGACTGGGTAAACGACACGGTTTCGCCCTTGCCGTCAGTCAGTCGCCCGTCGCCGAGAATCTGCAAGAATTTATCCCATATTTTGGGAGCTGCTTTTTCTATCTCGTCAAAAAGGACGACGGAGAAAGGCTTTTGCTTTATGGCTTTTGTCAGTTCGCCGCCGGCCTCGTATCCTACATATCCCGGAGGCGCACCAAACAGACGTGCGTCGGTATGCTCTTCTCTGAATTCGCTCATATCGAAACGTATCATGCTGTCCTGATTGCCGAATATTTGCTCTGAAAGCTGTTTTGAAAGTTCGGTTTTGCCTACGCCCGTCGGACCGGCAAAGAAGAATATAGCCCTGGGACGGCGGTCGTTTTTCTTGCTTGAACTGATTCCGAGTGCGGCTGATTTTACCGCGTCGGTAACTCTGTTTATCGCCGCATCCTGTCCCTTCACTTCGCTGCCGAGGCTGTCTGCAAGATTGTTCAGCCTTTCTCTGAGCTTGCTGTCCCTCCACGGGTCTTTGTTCTCGCCCACCTCAAAACGCATCACCGTCTTGTCTATGTTGTTCACGTTTCTGTAAGACGGAACGCCTTCTCCTCTCTTGTCTTCCTCTTCGAGTATAAAAGTCCTCAGCTGTCTGAGCCTCTTCAGACTGAAGTTTTCAGTATATGCTGAATATTTTGAAATCTTCGCGTTCAACACGTCCTGACCGACTTCTGCCATTACCGGCACCATTTCTATACGGTAAAACTCTTCCCTGAACTTACTGTCCGGCATGGGTATGTACACTTTTTTTATCGAAGAATTGTTGTTTTCGGACTCAAACCACGCAGGCAGGTCGTTCATCTTGTCTACGAACAACATGAGTTTGCATGAAGTGTTTTCCACCTGAGTAGCGTTGAACAGCATCAAAAGCAGATTGTTTTCTTTTTCTTTCGGTCTTCCGGGTTCTGTCATAAATCGCGAAACGTCGGGCAGGATAAACATAAAAGGCTTTGCGTCCGCATACTGAGGGAGTTTGCGCTTTTCGTCGAATCCGGTCATTATGTCAAGTATCCTGCGCATATCTTTTGCCTTTTCGCCCTGCAGGTCTTTGTTTGAAGACTCCTCTATGCCGTTGAGATAATCCTGTCTGTAATAGTCCAGCATAAGCGCAATGTTCGGGCTTGCAATCTTATCGCCGGAAGAGGCAAATATTTCTTTGCAGCCGTCGTAAACTATAAAAGAATTAAACCACTTTTCGTCAGGCTGTGCAGGCGCGTTTTCGGGATTGTTTTCATCCTGCTCCCCTCCCTTCGTTATCGCCTTTCCACTCATCCTCGTGTGGTCATAAAATACCACGCAATAGTCTTTGCAATACTCTTTTGCTATTGCGTCTTTTAAAAAAACGTATTCGTAACCTTCGTTGACTTTGACGGGCTGTAAATCGTTTATGTTGCCCTCGAAAACAAAATTATTGAACGTCCCCAGATACATATCCAGGTCGTTTTTCCATTTGATATCGTACATCTTCTATCCCTGCCTTATAATATAAAGTCCGCAATTCTCTCTTCAGCGGTTTCTCTCTCTACTTATAGCACACGGTATAAATTGCGACTTAAAATCCCTTAACGATTTCACGGGTTATCGTCAAATTTACCCCGTTTTCGACAAAAAATATTATAACATACGTTTGTTGTAAAATCAACAGAATAATAAATAAAACTTTTATTTATTTTTTCTGTTTTGAAGTCCGACTTTTATAAAAAATAAACGACCCTTTTCAGGTCGTTAATATACGTCATGCAATCGCATTTATCCTGTTCTGCATCATCGCGCTTGCGACAAACGGTGAAAGAATTTCAAACACGACACTCAGCTCAACCTTGCTGTCCTTAATAAAGCCACGCTCTTTTTCTATTTCTGAAATCCTGCGCCCGTGTTTATTATACCAATAAATATAGTAGAACGGCACGAACATATAAAGCAAGAGCTGTGCTGCCGGATTGAGAACTTTACCTTTCTTGTCCGTCGCCTTGAGATACTCTGTCGTTCTGTACACCCAGATATAATGCCATACGAAAAACGTATAACAGGTGAGAAGGATATGCCTTACTATGCCTACATAACCCGGCGTGCCTTTTTCACGAGGACCTTTGTAAGTATAGTAAACCGTCCACGGTATAAGCAGAAACGCCATAAAGAAAAACAAAGAGTTAAGACACAGATATGCAAAGACGACTTCGTCTTCGTTGGATATGAAAAACATTACCAGAAGATTGAGAATATTAACGCCTTCCATCAGTGCGAGAAATGTAAATCCGGCTATCCCAAGCCCTTCGGACGCGCGCTTTTCATAACCGTCTTCCCTGAAGAGGATTGCCGCCATGAAAAACATTGCGATATATGGTGCCTGAGCCCTGAAAATAGTAATCGAATTGCCGTCGAATTCTGTTGAAAATATCAATACTATTCCGCTAATCAACGCGCATACCGAAGGCAACGCAAGCAATACGCGCCCGTTGAGTTTTACCTTGTCTTTGGCAAAAATCCTCAAAACCAACAGTATCGCCATTATAAGTGACAAAAATCCGCTTATCAACCTGAACAGCGCAATCGTATTTTTTGAACTGAACACCATAAGGACAACCGCAAGCACCCTTTCCGCAAGCAAAAGACAAGCAGATATGCCCAAAAACTTTTTATCTACTATATACAGCACAGCCATAACGCCGGCTGCGATATAAAGCGCGATGTCTGCTACCGAAAGAAAAAGCAGGACGATTACCGTAAATGCGTTGTCCGAAACCGACATAAACGCAATATCGAGCAAAGGCGCGACCAGCAGAAAAACACATGTCACGACGGCAAAATTTTTATCTTTTGCGTCATGCCTCATCGCCGCATCTTGTCCGCACACTATTGTTGCATTGCGCGTATCCGCCTCTCCCCGGCAACAATCCTCTCCGCAGTTTTCACCTGCGTTTGCATCGTTTCCGCTTATATGGCTTTCTGCCGAAACGCTCTCGACAAATTCGACATCGGTCGCTATGTCGTCTGCACGTTTACAATCGCAGTCGGCTTTTAGCAGATAATCCGTCGATACTTTGAAAAGCGAGCTTATATTGAGTACGTTCAGCAAATCAGGCACGCTCTGCATGCTTTCCCATTTTGAAATCGCCTGTCTTGACACCCCCAGCTTATCTGCAAGGTCTTCCTGCGACATCCCGTTGCTTTTTCTGAGTTTTACCAGCTTTTCCGCAAAAGTCATCTTCTCTCTCCCTGTATCTTTAGACTTTCCGTCAAACCGATTATACCATTAATAAAATGTTTTAGCCACCTATTCTACATCTCAATTTGTCAACCGACGGTTGCG
>CALWHB010000042.1 GCA_944380275.1 uncultured Christensenellaceae bacterium
GGCTTTTTTCATAATTCCTCCGGTAAATCCAGCGTGATTTTTCCAAATTTCTGCTTGCGGAAATCGTCCACGACAGCTCTCGCGGTACGTGCAAAATCCACTCTTCCTCCTGAAAGCATAAAGCCTCTTGCCTGTGCCACGGCTCTGAATTTTTCCTCAGTATCGGCAGGAATTTCTTCGAGAGAATAGCGTTTTAAAAACGCGTCTGTGTGATTATTTTCAAAATATAAAATCATTTCAAGAGCGAGTTCTTCTATATCCAGCACGTCGTCTTTCACACTGCCTATAAACGCGAGATGCAACGCCCTCTTTTCGTCTTCAAATGCAGGAGGCAGACTTCCCGGAGTGTCCAGAAGTTCCACTCCGTCGGCAAGAGAAACCCACTGCTTTCCGCGCGTTACGCCCGCCTTGTTTCCTGTAACCGTTTTTCTGCTGCCGCAAAGATTGTTTATAAAAGTCGATTTTCCCGTATTTGGAACGCCTACAACCATTGCTCTGACGCTCTTTTTCGCGCCTTTTAGACGGTATTTTTCTATCACCGCGGCGTTGAGCTGTTTGAGGATATTGACGATATTGTCGCGCTGTCTGCCGTTGAGGCTGTCAGCCGCGATGCACTTTTCTCCGCGCAACGCAAAATATTTCAGCCATTTTTCCAAATCTTCCCTCTCCACGAGGTCGCATTTGTTAAGCACGAAAAGCACCGGTTTTTTGCCCGTAAGAGCGTCAAATTTAGGATTAAGACAAGAAAAAGGAGCGCGGCTGTCCAGCACGTAGATTATGCAATCCACCTGTACGAGCTGCTCCTGCATCATCCTGAGGGCCTTTGTCATATGCCCCGGAAACCATTGTATTCTCATCTCAATCCTCTTTTTTCTCTGTTTTTCCGCTTTTTCGGCTGTTATTATTGTGTTTTAAGCCTTTGTATCGGTATTATTGCGCTTTCCGTTTTTTCGGATGCTATAGTGCGTTTTAAGCCTTTACATCGGTATTTTTGCTGTTTTTCCGCGTTTTTCCGTGCTGTCTATGTTTTTGTGACTTTACGGCTTTTCGGACTGTTAATCAGCTTTAATCCGCTCTTTTATCGGCAATTTAAAGGCATTTTTACGGAATTTTTACGACAAAATCAAGGTTTTTTCAGTCGTTGGCAAATAATTGATTTATAGTTTAACAAGTGTTTTTATCTGTTTCTATCCCTTATCCTGCCCGCACTTTTTTCTTGTCGCGCTCTTACCGTTTTTTGTCCGTCAAACTGATTTTTCTTTTCGCAGAAAATATTGTTTACGGTTATTATAAATTTTCTGCCCGTACCTGACGTTCTTGTTCTTATGATTTTTCGGCCGTCGCTTTAATTTTGTTTTGACTATTTTTTGTATGCGGATTTCAACCGCAGAAGTCTGCCTATTTATATTTTATTACGACCGAAAACGGCTTGTTTTTGTCCCTTTCCGGTCGTTTTTTGTCCCTATTTGTTTTTGTTCTGCTCTTCGTAAAGGGCGTCGTACAGGTCGAATACGACGTCAGTCGTTTCGTCGTCCTCTACAAGCTGAATATCGTCGCCGTCCACTTTGTAAACCATAGCGACGTTGGGGTCGTCGTCTGCAAGCAGCTCTTTGGGCGCGAGTATAGCATAAATATCTCCGTTATACGGGATTACGGCTATCTGCGCCATCTCTACCGCCTTGCCTTCTTTGTCGTAAAAAGTTATATCTCCCGCATTGTCCGGGTCAAGCAATATGTCGATAAGCTGTTTACTCATCAGATTTTCCTCCCTTTTTCTTTCTTTTGCGTTTTTTAGCCTCTTCGAGTTCGAGAAGAGGTCTTATCTTTTCGTACAGGTCAGGTCTTCTGTCCCTTGTGATTTCAATCTGCTTTTCTTTTCTCCACTTGTTCACGTTTGCGTGATTGCCCGAAAGCAGGACTTCAGGCACGGCAAGTCCCTCGTAAACTGCGGGGCGCGTATATTGAGGATATTCGAGAAGTCCGTTGGCGAAACTCTCTTCTTCGACAGACTGTTCGCTGCCCAGAACTCCGTCGACGTATCTTGCGATTGCGTTTATCGTAACCATACAAGGCAACTCTCCGCCGGTAAGCACGTAATCTCCGACAGACAGCTCTTCGTCCACGTCAAGCTCTATAAACCTCTCGTCCACGCCTTCATAACTGCCGCATACGAAAAGGAGTTTCTGCTCCTTGCTGAGTTCCACGACCTTTTTCTGAGAGAGGGTTTCTCCCCTTGGCGACATATATATTCTCTTGTATTCTCTGCCAGGGTCAAGGGCGTTCACGCAGTCGTGCAAAGGCTGAACGGTCATTACCATGCCCGCACCTCCGCCGAAAGGACAATCGTCCGTCTTGCGGTGCTTGTCCTTTGAATAATCCCTGACGTTGACGCAGTCGAGTTCTATCAGCCCGTTCTCAATCGCCCTGCCGATAATCCCTATGTGCATACAGTCGAACATTTCAGGGAAAAGCGTCGCCACTTTAATCTTCATACACTGCCACTTCGCCGAACGCTTTACGCGAAACGACGATTTTTTTCTCCTCGTAATCCTCGCTCACGAACACTCTTTTCAGAGCGGGGAAAAGTATGCTTTTTTTGCCGTTTTCCAACACGTAAACGTCAGCCGCGCCGTGTTGCAGGATGTCCGCGACCTTACCCACACGCTCTCCGTCCTCAAAAAGCACTTCGCATCCGAGAACGTCCACTATAAGAGTGCGCCCTTTTTTTACGTTTGCGTTTTCTCTTTTGACCTGAAGGCTTTTGCCTCTGAAAGATTCAGCTGCCGTCCTGTCGTTTATGCCGTCGAGAGTCAAAAAAACGCCGCTTTGCGAAACCGAAACGCGTGCGACGGCGTATTCTTTGCCGTCGACGTATACGCTCTTCAGTTTTTCAAAACGACGCACGTCGTCGGTCAGAGGATTGACTTTTAACGTTCCTCCGACCCCGTGAGGTCTTGCGACCTCTCCAACCGTGATTCTGTCCTGAGTCATTATCTCTCTATAATCTCAACGGAAATCTTCTTTGCGTTGCTGCCCGCTGCCGCCTTTACGAGCGTGCGGATGGACTTTGCGATACGTCCCTGTTTGCCGATAATCTTGCCGATTTCGTCCTTGTCAGCGATTATGTTGATAACGGTGATGCCGTCCTGCTGAGAGCTTTCAACGGTGTACGCGTCCTTGTTGTCAACCAGTTCGCCGACGATGTATCTGACCAATTCTTCCATACTTCGCCTTACTTAATGATTTCCTGTTTCTTGAGCAAAGACCTTACGGTTTCGGTGGGCTGTGCGCCTACTCCGAGCCAGTACAGAGCGCGGTCGCTCTTGATGTTGACCTGAGAAGTGGACGGGTCGTAAGTGCCGATGTTTTCAAGATACTGTCCGTCGCGAGCCTTTCTCTCGTCGATAGCTACGATACGGTAGAACGGTGCCTTCTTTGCTCCCATCCTGGTAAGTCTGAGTTTAACTGCCATTGTTTTTTCTCCTTTTGCCTTTAGGCTGTAAAATTGTATATGTTTTTTATTTTATGCGTCAAAACGGGAATTTTCCCGCAAAACCGCGCTTGCCCATGTTCGCCATACGGTTCATCATTTCCTGAGTCTGGTAGAACTGTTTGAGCAACGAGTTTACATCCTGTATCGTCGTGCCGCTGCCTGCGGCGATACGTTTTTTGTGAGAGGATTTTATTATGTCGGGATTCTGCCTTTCGCGCGGCGTCATCGAATAAATGATAGACTTCATCCTCTCGATTCTGCTCTCGTCTATCTCTACGTCGCCGCCTATCTTGCCGGCAAGTCCCGGTATCATGGACACCATCTGTCTGAGGTCGCCCATGCTCTTCATTTTTTCAAACTGAACGAGGAAGTCTTCAAGGGTAAACGAACGCTCTCTCATCTTGCGTTGCATTTCCTTTGCCTCTTCTTCCGAATACGCGTTCTGCGCTTTCTCTATGAGCGTAAGCACGTCGCCCATGCCGAGTATCCTCGACGCCATCCTCTCAGGATGGAAGACCTCTATATCAGAAAGTTTTTCTCCGACGCCGCACAGCTTTATCGGCTTGCCCGTAACCTCTCTTATCGAAAGTGCCGCGCCGCCTCTCGTATCGCAGTCGAGCTTTGTCAGAACAACGCCGGTAACGTCCATTACTTCGTTGAATTTCTGCGCGACGTTTACCGCATCCTGACCCGTCATAGCGTCTACGACAAGAAGTATTTCAGTGGGATTGAGCAGCTCTTTGAGTCCTTTGATTTCGTCCATCAGGGTTTCGTCGATGTGCAGTCGTCCCGCAGTATCCACGATAACGACGTCGTTGCCGTTGGACGCAGCCTGTTTCAAAGCCTCTTTTGCAATCTTCTTTACGTCGACCTGTCCCATCTCGAACACAGGCACGTTGGCGTTTTTACCCACGACCTGCAACTGCTTTATAGCCGCCGGTCTGTATATGTCGCACGCGACGAGAAGAGGATTTTTGCCCTGTTTTCTCAGCATGACAGCCAGCTTGCCGCACATCGTCGTCTTGCCGCTGCCCTGAAGACCGCACATAAGTATTATTGTGGGCGGCTTTGGTGAAATCTCTATCTTGCTGAACGTGCCGCCCATAGTGGCGACGAGTTCGTCATTTACGATTTTGATTACTTGCTGAGTGGGGTTGAGTCCTTTGAGAATACCCTCTCCCACAGCCTTTTCAGACACTCTGTTGATAAAGTTCTTTACGACGACGTAATTGACGTCAGCCTCAAGGAGAGCGATTCTTATCTCTCTCATCGCCTGCTTGACTTCAAGTTCCGTCAGTCTGCCCTTGTCCTTCAACTTGCTGAAAATGTGCGAAAGTCTTTCGCTGAGTCCGCTGAATGCTCCCATAAATTCTCCTATCGGTTCAATATGTCCAAAGCCGCGTTTATGATGCCGTCGCACTCCTCTTTTGAATCGCTGTCCTTTGCGGACGCGAGAAGTTTTTTCAGCTGAGCGGTTTTGCGAGCTATCCCGAGCTTGCTCTCGTATTCCTCAAGCGTCTTCTGCGCTCTTACAAGCGCGTCCCTGACTGCCTGCGGCGAGATGCCGAGGTCTTCGGCTATTTCTGCAAGCGACATGTCCATGTCGTAATAGCGGGATATGAGGTCGCTCTGATACTCCGTAAGCAAAGAGCCGTAATAATCGTTGTACAGAGCTACGTACAGTTTGTCTTTCTTATCCATTTTAGCTGTAAAGTATTTTTACTTGTTAAAGTATTTTGCCTTTACATATTATCACCGGCATACCGGTTTGTCAACGGATTTTATATAAATTCTTTATCAGAAAAGCGCGTCTATAAACGCCTCTGCATCGAATTCTTCTATATCGTCTATGCCTTCGCCCACTCCGACGTATACTACCGGCAATTCTCTTTCTGCAGAAATCGCAAAGACGACTCCGCCTTTTGCAGTACCGTCAAGCTTGTTGAGTATGATGCCGTCCATGTCTATGATTTCGTCAAACGCCTCTACCTGCTGCAAAGCGTTCTGTCCCGTTGTGGCGTCGATGACGATATAGGTGCGGTAATCGCAATCAGGATATTCTCTTCCTACGACCTTATTTATTTTCGCAAGCTCGTTCATCAGATTCTTTTTGTTCTGAAGTCTGCCTGCGGTATCTATCAGAACGACGTCCGTTCCTTTTGCTTTTGCCGAAGTGAGCGCGTCGAAAACGACCGCCGCAGGGTCGCTGCCCTCGTCGTGGCGTATAATCCTTACGCCTGCGCGCTCTGCCCATACCTCAAGCTGTTCCGCAGCCGCCGCCCTGAACGTATCCGCAGCCGCAAGCACAACTGATTTTTTCTTGTTTTTGAAATACTTTGCGAGTTTGCCTATCGCGGTGGTCTTTCCCACGCCGTTGACGCCTGCAACGAGAATAACGAGAGGATAAGAATAAGGCTCAATCTCATAGTTTATCGCGTCCGTCATTATCTGCTTGAGCAGTTCTTTCGCCTCAGCGGGAGTCTTTATCTTGCGCTTGAAACACTCGTCCTTAAACTCGTCGATAATCTGTTCCGTCGCGGTAAATCCTACGTCTGCGCTTATAAGAGCGTCTTCGAGTTCTTCATAAAACTCGTCGTTGAGTTCTCTGCCCGAAAACAGCTCATACATCTTTTTTGCAAAAGCCTCTTTAGTGCGCCTGAGCGCGGCTTTGAGTTTTTCAAAAAATCCCATAATTCCTCCAAAGGGTTACTGATTGTCCTTGCTGCTGTGCTTTATAGCCTCCGCAAGCGAAACGGTTACGATTGTGGAAACGCCTTTTTCCTGCATCGTAACGCCGTACAGTCTGTCCGCAAGTTCCATCGTCGGCTTACGGTGGGTAACGACGATAAACTGCGTGTTGTCCGAAAATCTCTTCAGATACTTGGCGAAAATTTCGACGTTGGATTCGTCCAGAGCCGCCTCAATCTCGTCCAGCACTACGAAAGGCATGGGGCGCAGTCTGAGTATGGAGAAAAGTATGGCGATTGCCGTCAGAGCTTTTTCTCCGCCGCTCATAAGCGTCATGCTGGTGAGTTTTTTGCCGGGAGGCTGAACGTATATCTCTATGCCTGCCTCCAGCACGTCGCCGCCTTCGGGCGGTTCTTCTATGACCAGCTTGCCGCTGCCGCCGCCGAACAGTTCTACAAATATCTTCTGGAAGTTTTCGTTTATCTTTGCAAATTCAGTATTGAATTGCACTTCCATCTGCTTGGCGAGGTCTGCGATAATCTTTTCAAAGTCAGCCTTTGCGTTGACGAGGTCGTCAAACTCAACTTTTTTGACTGAATACTCCTCTCCTATCTGCTTGAACATCTCTATCGCATCCAGGTTCACCGCGCCGAGAGCGGTCTTTTCTCTCTTGAGCTTTGTTATTTCTCCCGCAGAAGCCGATGGGTCAAAGTCCTCAAGTCTGTAACGGTTCATCTCGCTCTCTTCAAGCCCGTACTCTTCCTGAATATGTTCTCTTGCCGCGACCATCATATCGTCTATTTTTTCAAGCGCGGCGTCCTGCCTTACCTTGGATTCTGTAAGCGACATTATCTCTTTGGACTGCGCGTCCTTGAGTTCGTTGAGATAAGAAATACGTTCGTTGAGCGTAACCTTGAGTTTGTTGAGTTCTTCAATCTTTGCGGTCGCCTCTTCGTACTTTTTCTTGTCCTCTTCGCTGACTACCGCGTCCGCACGGTTGCTTTCTGCAAAACCTATGCGCTGATTGAGTTCTTTTATTCTCAGTTTGCCGTCGTTTATCCTTTCGGTAATCTCCTCGCACTCGTGCTTTACGCGGGTTATGTTTTCATTAACCTTGGTAATGCCCGAAGTAACTTCTGCAAGACGCACTCTCATATCCGAAAGGTCTTTTGAATACTTATCGCGCAGCCTCTTCTTTTCTTCAAATTCAGCTTTAGTCCTGTCAGCCTCGTCGCGGTTGCCTTTTGTGCCTGAAATATCGGTAACGCTCTTGTCGATATTGAGAAGGTTGGACTCTATAAACTCCAGCTTGCCGTTGAGGATTTCAAGCATCTTGGACTTGTTGTCAAGGTCTTCGAGAGCGGTTTCTATCTTGTTCACAACGCGGTCAAGTCTTTCGGATTCTGTAGCGAAAGCGACTTCTGCGTTTTTGACTTCCTCCTCGTATTCTTCAAGCTGAGCCTGCAATTCTGCAAGATACTCCCTGTCTTCGAGAAGTCCTTGCTGCAACTGCGCGTATTCTTTGCGCTTTACCTTTATTTCTTCTTCTGTATTTTTTATTTCGCGTTCCTGAGTGAGAAGGCTCGTACGCTTGTTCGCACCGCCGGAAATAGAACCGCTCGTATTCAGCACTTCACCGTCAAGCGTAACTATCTTCACGCTGTAGCCGTTTCTTCTCGCCGCTGCTACCGCGTTGTCCATATTGTCGAAAATAACGGTCTTGCCCAGAAGTCCAAGCATGACGCTTTCATACTTGGGAGCATACGAAATAAGCTCGTTGGCAACCCCTATGCAGCCTCTTTCATGCAATATCGCTTTCTGATAGCTTTCCAGTCCCTTACCGCGGTAACTCGTCATGGGAAGGAAGGTAACTCTGCCTATATCGCGCGCTTTGAGCAGGTTTATAAGCACTTTTGCGTCGTCCTCGTCGCGTACGACGACGTTCTGAGATGACGCCCCCAACGCGAGGTCTATTGCGATTTCGTACTCTCTCGGCACTTTTATCATAGACGCAATCATGCCTTCAACTCTGCCGGCGTACTGAGGATTGCCCTCAATCGCCTTGAGCAGCATCCTTGACGCTATCTTTGTGTCGTTGTTTGAAAGTATCCTGTATTTTGTGTCAAGCGCGCTTATACTGCCTGACAGTTCTTCCATGTCAAGGCGTTTGTCGTCTATCCTCGCACGCAAATCGGCAACTTCTGCCGCAACGTCGTTTTTGTTCTTTGCAAGTTTGTTTTTCTGTCTTTCGAGTTTTGCAACGCTTTCTTCAAGTTTGCGCTTGTTATCTTCCTCTCTTTCAAGCATCAGTTTGAGAGCGGCGCACTCGTCGTTGAGTTCTCCTATACGCTGAAGAGCAGATTCTCTTTCTGCACTCAGCTTGCCTTTGTCCGCCTTTATCTCCGCAATGCTTTCCATCGCCTCAAGCAAAGCACGGTTGGTATTCTCTATGTCGCGCTCTCTTCCCACGATTTCGTCGGTAAGAGTGAGATATTTCTTGTCCGTCGACGCTATGTCGCGTTCAAGTTCTTCCCTCTCCTCGTTGAACATACCGAGGTGATTGACATAATCTGCAAGTTCTGCGCTCTTTTCTTCAAGCTGTCTTTCGAGTTCTACGAGGTTGTTCTCAGTCTGCTTTCTCACGTCGATAAGGTTGTTTATTCTTTCGCTGAGCGTATTGCCCACGCCTCGTACGCTCTCAGCGGCAACCGCAAGACGGGTCTGCTCATCGTGCAGCTTTGCGATGTTCTGGTCTATCGTGCCTATGCGTACCATCGCGTCGGTATACTCTTCGTCCGCGCGACGCACGTCGTCGTTTCTGTTTTTAATCTGAAGTTCGAGTGCGTCTATTTTGTCGCGTATCTTGCTCTTCTGGCTCTCGGAATTGTCCACGCGGTACAGATAATCGCTGACTTCGAGTTCTCTCAGTTTGTCGCGGATTTCAAGATATTTCTTCGCGTCGTTGCTCTGCTTTTCAAGCGGTCCGAGTTGCCTCTCGTAACCGTCCATAATGAGCTTAAGCTTGTCGATATTGTCGTTTGCGTTGGCAAGCTTTCTTTCTGTATCGATTTTACGCTTTTTGTATGTAAGTATTCCCGCCGCATCCTCGAAAATACTGCGCCTGCTCTCAGGCTTTGCGTTCATAATCTCGTCGATTTTACCCTGCCCGACTATGCTGTAACCGTCCTTGCCCAAACCCGTATCTCTTATCAGGTCGAGTATGTCCGCAAGTCTTACTGTTTCACGGTTGAGCAGATATTCGCTCTGACCGCTCCTGTAAAGTTTACGCGATATGATTACCTCTTCAAAGGGACTTTTGGGGAAAATATTGTTGCTGTTGTCCATATACAGCGAAACTTCGCAATAGGACAGCGATTTTCTCTTTTCTGTACCTCCGAAGATGATGTCCGTCATTTTGCTTGCGCGCAAAGCCTTGGGTGCCTGTTCTCCCAGTACCCATCTTATCGCGTCCACGACGTTGCTTTTACCGCAGCCGTTAGGTCCGACGATGGCGGTAACGCCGTCTTCGAATTCTGCGCCCAGCTTGTCCGCAAACGATTTGAAACCGAAAAATTCTATCTTCTTTAGATTCATTATACCTTCCCGACGGGGTTGACCGCCAAATTGAATACTTTGTTATTATAACACGCCCGCGCCTTATTGGCAACCCGTTGCCAGAGCGGCTGGCGAATATGCGTATTTTCGCGCTTTTTTACTTTTTTTCGCCTGAAAACAGCTTTTTCAAGGCAATCCTCGCGCACTCCTGCCCTGCCTTTTTCTTGTTTTTCCCTTCAGCCCTGGCATAAACTTCTCCGTCGATGTCCAGTTCTATCGAAAAGACCGGCGCGTGGTCGGGACCGGAACGCCCCGTTTCTCTGTATGTTATCCTGGCGTGAGGCAAAGCCTCGTTCAGCCTCGACTTGTAATTCTGCTCTCCAGTTACGGTGTCCAGGTAATCGCTCAGCTCTCTTAACGCGAATTTCTTCGCCTGTTCGATGCCTCCGTCCAGGTAAACGGCAGCTACCACCGCCTCAAACAAATCGCACCGTATTTTATCGGTTATATCCACACGGGGAGCTATTTTCAGGTATTTAACCATGCCCGTTTCTTCTGCCCTTTCTCCCAAAGGCCGCTTTGAAACCGCGTCCTGTCTTTTGTCTGTCAGAACACCTTCGTCAGCGTCGGGAAAACGCTCGTACAGTTCCTCTGCGACTATAAACCCCAGTATCGCGTCGCCAAGATATTCAAGCCGTTGATAGCTCTGCGCCCCGTGCTGATTCGCGTACGAGGGGTGCGTTACCGCTGTGAGCAACAGTTTTTCGTCTTTAAACTCGTACCCGATTATCTTTTGTAAACCCTTCAAACCGTTCATTACGCCCTGCTCTTCAAACCTTCGGCAATCTGTCCCACAACGTTCTTTTCAGCGAGAGTGTCTGCGTTGAGTATGCTCTTTTCAAAGCTGACTGCGCTTGACGAACCGTGAGTTTTTATCACTATCTTGTTCGCACCCAGGAATATGCCGCCGCCTACTTCGTCTGCGGAAACGCGTTTTTTCACCGTTCTGAATACGTTCTTGAGAAGAAGATAACCTATCTTTTCTCTGAGTCCGCCGCCCGTTATGCCTTCTTTTATTATTGTGAACATGCTCTTTCCCATGCCCTCACAGGCTTTTATCGCCACGTTGCCGGCAAAGCCGTCGGTAACAAGCACGTCTACAACGCCCGTAAGCACGTCGCGCGCCTCTATGTTGCCCACAAAATTGAGTTTGCCGTTCTTCAACAGAGCGTGAGCCTCTTTGACGGCAGCATTGCCCTTTTCTTCTTCCGCGCCGTTGCTGAGAAGACCTACCGCAGGATTCTGCAAACCGAAGATATTTCTCATATACACGTCGCCCATAATCGCAAACTCTTCAAGCATTTCGGGTCTGCAATCCACGTTTGCTCCGCTGTCTACGATTATCGTATGCCTCTTGCCGTCCACCGCGGGAACAACGGACGCAAGCGTCGCGCGCGTTACGCCCTCGGTAAGTTTGACGATGACCTGAGTGCCGACAAGCAGCGAACCGGTATTTCCCGCGCTGACCATTGCGTCGGCATCGCCTGCCGCGAGAGCGCGCAGACCTAAAACCATGGAGCTGTCTTTCTTTCTTCTTATTGCAAGCGCGGGAGCGTCGTCGTTGGTTATAGGCTCTCCCGCCTCTTTTATGCTGAGCCGTGAGCCGTCGTACGACTTGCCCTCAAGACACTTTTCTATTTCGTCTTTTTTGCCGCAAAGAAGGACACTGAGAGTCTTTCTTTTTTCAATAGCGAGCAACGCGCCCTCTACCGCTACAGATACGCCCGCGTCCGCGCCGTGACAATCTACGAGAACTTTCATATTTACCTCTTCAAATTACTGTCCGCAAACAATCCTCCGCGTACGTGCGCGCGGATTTATACGGACTATATTTATTATATAATATAAATAACTATTTTTGCAACACAAAAATAAAAACTAAACCCTAAGGTAATTTCGTTGATAAAAATTCAGGCGGAATAAAAAAACAGGACCGATATACGGTCCTGCAATTTTTGATGTAAAAAAGATTACTTCGCGCTCTTTTGTTTCTGAGCAACGATTTCTTTGCCGTCGTAATATCCGCAGTTGTCGCAAACTCTGTGACTCTGTTTCAATTCGTGGCAATGCGGGCACTCAACCATGGTCGGAGCCTCAATCTTCCAGTTTGCCGCTCTTGAGTGCTTTCTTGCCTTAGAAGTTTTTCCCTTAGGTACTGCCATTTTCGCACACCTCCATTTAATTCTTTAACGTGATTGCTTAACTATTATATATTTTGCTTTTTGTTTTGTCAAACTTTTTTCGCAAAATTTCTGCGATATTTAGAGCAAAATTTATTTGCCGGTTACAATACGCTTTGTATCTCTCGCAATCATCAGCTCTTCGTTGGTCGGAACGATAAGAACTCTGACCTTGGACGCCTTTGTGCTTATCTCTCTTACGGGAGGCTTTTCGCGCTTGAGATTTTCCTTCTCGTCAAGTTCTACTCCGAGAAATTCCAGTCCTTCAAGGATACCCGCTCTCATCTCGTCGCTGTTTTCGCCTATACCGCCTGTAAACACTATACTGTCGAGTCCGCCCATCGCCGTAGCGTATGCTCCGATGTATTTCTTTACTCTGTATGTAAACATATCCGCCGCAAGTCTTGCGCGTTTGTTGCCCTTGTGCGCCTCTTCAAGCATATTCCTTGAGTCGCTGCTTACGCCGCTTACGCCGAGGAAACCGCTCTTCTTGTTGAGATATGTGATTACCTCGCCGACCGTCATTTTCTTGAAGTTGCAGAGGAATTCTACCACAGACGCGTCGATGTCGCCGCTCCTCGTACCCATAGGTACGCCCTCGAGCGGAGTCATGCCCATTGAAGTGTCCACACATTTCCCGTCCTTTACCGCGGTTATCGAAGAACCGTTGCCGAGGTGGCAGGTTACGATTTTTCCGCTTGCAAAACCGTTGTCTTCAAGCCATTTCTTCGCAGTCTGCGAAACAAATTTGTGCGAAGTGCCGTGGAAACCGTATCTCCTTATTTTATACTTCTCGTAATCCTCGTAAGGGATTGCATACATATAAGCGTATTCCGGCATCGTTGAGTGGAAAGCAGTATCGAATACCGCTACGTTGGGAACGCCGGGAAGAACCTGTATGCACGATTTTACGCAAGCTATGTTTGCAGGCATGTGCAGAGGTCCGAGGAAAGCGTTCTTTTCAAGAATTTTCATCGCCTCGGGAGTGATAAGGACAGAATCGTCAAAGTCTGTACCCGTATGCAGGACCCTGTGTCCTACCGCCTGAATTTCTGATATATCGTCAAGCACGCCGCCGACAGACTTATCGGTAAGGCATCTAATCAGCAGGTCGAATCCCTGAGTGTGGTTTGCAAGCGGCTGCTCTACGTTGTATTTCTTGCCGCCAGACTCCTGCGTAAGGTTGGAACCTTCTATTCCTATGCGTTCGATACCGCCTTTGCACAGCAGCTTTTCGCCTTCTGTTTCTATAACCTGATATTTGAGCGAGGAACTGCCCGCGTTTACTACGAGAACCTTCATATACCCTCCTTAATTCTGCGATGCCTGAACGGCTGTGATTGCTACGACAGCCACGATATCGTCTGACGAGCAACCTCTGGACAAGTCGTTTACCGGTTTTGCAAAGCCCTGGCAGATAGGACCGATAGCGTCCGCTCCGCTGAATCTCTGCGTCAGCTTGTAACCGATGTTACCGGACTGCAGGTCAGGGAAAATAAGCACGTTTGCCTTGCCCGCAACGTCGCTGCCCGGTGCCTTGAGCATCGCTACCGCAGGCACTATCGCCGCGTCAAGCTGCAATTCTCCGTCCACGCTGATTTCCGGAGCTTTCTCTTTTACCAGAGCGACCGCATTTACCACCTTGTCCACGTTTTCGTGTTTCGCGCTGCCTTTTGTGGAGAAAGAAAGCATTGCGACCTTGGGTTCTTCTATTCCCGCAAGAGCCTTCGCAGAACCTACCGAAGAAATCGCTATGTCGGCAAGCTGCTCTGCGGTCGGGTCGATATTTACCGCGCAGTCGCCGAATACCATGACGTCCTGAGCCTTGTAAGGAGTGCCTTCAAAACACATGATGAAACAGCTTGAAACCGTCTTTATACCCGGCTTTGTCTTGACTATCGTAAGTCCTGAACGGAGTACGTTGCCCGTGGAGTTAATCGCGCCTGCCACCATACCGTCCGCAAGTCCCTTCCTCGTCATCATCGCGCCGTAGTTGAGGTTCTTTCTCATCTGAACGCGCGCCTCATCGAGAGTTACGCCTTTTGCCTTGCGCAGCTCGTAAAATTCGTTTGCAAAATCCTCAATATCCTCGGTAAGCGGATTTACCACCTTTACCAGCGACAAATCCACGTCCGGATACATTGCCGCCAGCTTGTCCTTGTCGCCGAGGAGAACTATATTTGCGATTCCGTTTTTAGAAATAATCTCAGCCGCTCTTACGGTACGGGGTTCTTCTCCCTCCGCCAGAACGATTGTCTTCTTCAGACCTTTTGCTTTTTCGATAATTGCAGAAATGAGTTTGTTCACTTGAAAAACCTCCCAAACACTTTATATTTTCACGAAAATATATTACAATATATTCACAAATTGATTATACTACCGCGAAAATGTTTTGTAAAGACAAAAGCGGGAGTCGGAGAGAGATTTTTATGAAAAATGCGGTGATAATCTGCGAATTCAATCCTTTGCACAACGGACATAAAAGACTGCTTGACAAAGCGAGAGAATCAGGTGCCGAAAACGTATTTTGCATAATGAGCGGCAATGCCGTTCAGCGCGGTCAGCTCGCCTGCCTAAATAAATACGTCCGCGCACGCCACGCTGTTCTGGCAGGGGCTGACGTTGTGCTGGAACTGCCTGCCGAATACACTATTTCCGCAGCGAAACAGTTCGCGTTAGGCGGTGTGAAAATCGCCAACCTTATAGAGGACGCCACCCTGTTCTTCGGCAGCGAGTGCGGCGACGCGCCTTTGCTTGAAAAAGTAGCCCTCGCTTTTTCCGACGAGAGCGTGAACGAAAAAATAAAAGCCTCGCTAAAAGAAGGCACAGGGTATCCCAAAGCACTTGCCGACGCAATAGGAGAAGACCTCGTCGACGACTGTCCCAACAACGTTCTGGGGATAGAATATATAAGGGCTATAATCGACACGGGCAGAAAAATTTCGTATGCAACTACCATGCGTGATTCCTCTCCTTCTGACAACGCTCCGAAAGGGTGCGTTTCTTCTGCAGTCATACGCGGCACACTTTCTTCAGACAGCGGCGACTGTTCTGAATATGTCCCCTCTTTTGTTGCCCGTGACCTCAAAGATGCCAATTTTGACCTGAACAGACTTTACGACGCTTTGCGCTATATTATTATAAGCAATAAAGAAACAGGGTTTTACGACGACGGCGAAGGGCTTTCAAGACGACTTTCCCGTTGCGCGTTGCAAGCTAAATATTATGAAGAATTCTGCTCTCTCGCCTGCTCCCGCCGTTATACGAGAGCGAGAGTAAAAAGACTTATGCTCAACATAGCGATAAAAAATACTTTTACGCACAAAGACCTTACGGAAAAACCCGTAAATTTCGTAAATCTGCTTGCAGCGGACAAAAACAAAAAACATCTTTTATCTCAGATAGGCGCGCCCGTTGCCGCATCCGGACGTCAACGCGAGAGATTTGCAGACGAGTATGCTCTGACTGAGGCGACAGACACTCTTTACCGTTCCGTATTCGGCTTTTACAAAGACGAAAACCCCTTTATAGACAAAGCATGAAAACGCGAAAACCGGACAAGGCAGAATCTTTTTGATGTGTTGCCGTGCAGGCGTTTGCACCTAAGACTAAAGCAGTATTCAGCCGACGGATTTTTGCATCTCAAGGCAGATTACACAGACAGCCTCTTAGATATTAAAAAGGAATTTCCCGCAAAAGCTACTTAAATATGCGCATTGAACACAACTTGTTTATTCTTGTCCCGTATTATATAAGTTGACATACCGTTCCGTATCATATTAGTTGACATTACCGTCCCGTATCATATAAAAGAAAAACGGACATGCTTATTAAAACGCTCTTTCTGTGTCGTGACGCAGAGCGGACTGCGCGTTCTTTTTTTGCCCTCGCGCGCATAATAATTCAAT
>CALWHB010000043.1 GCA_944380275.1 uncultured Christensenellaceae bacterium
GCTCGTCAATCCGGGGTTAATCCCGTTCGCATTTAGCTTAGTTATAGTTTATGCGATAAAAAACAATTTGTCAACATTAATTGCAATTTTTTTAGGAGAAGGATATGAACAAACAAAGAAGAAAAGCAATAGCAGACATTATGGCTCAGATCGATGATCTTCACTCTCAGATTGAGGATCTCCGCGACAAAGAACAGGACGCCTACGACAATTTGCCCGAAGGACTTCAAGAAGGCGAAAAAGGCGATTCCATGCTCGAAGCAATAGACAATCTCGATTCCGCGCTCGGAAGCCTGGAAGAAGCGATCGACTATTTGAATACGGCGTCTGAGTGAGGATATGATGGCAAAATTTGTAAAATTATCAAAAAAGCAAATTACCTCTATTCTTTCAGAAAGACTCAAATGGGATAAAGAATACTGCATTTTTGATGAATCTGGTAATCTGCAACAAGGATTTTCTTCTCTGTTAAATTTAAATTCGCTTGAAAAAATAGTTAAAAACTTTAGCGAATTAAATCCTGCATTATTCAGCACATTTAACATACGTAACCTTGTTGAAAAAGTAATTGTGACTATTTTAAATGAACTCGTTGTAGAAGATCAGGCTGAACTTGAAGCAGAAAAAAAAATTGAAGCTTTTGAGTATGACGAAGATCGCCGTATTCAGTCATGGATCGAGTGCAAAGAATACGATGCCAAAATTAGTGAAGAAATAGATGAATTGGTAGACAAAAATTCGATAAATCTTTCGGAAGAATCTGAAAGCAACTTCTACGATGAAGATTACGAAGAATAAGAGGTAGAACATGAACACATTTACTTTTTCAGGAAAAATTGATACTGCCGTTCTGGCACGTAAAAACGTCGTAACAAACAGCGAATACTCTGAGTTCTCTCTGATTATAGACGACAGATGTGTTATATCATGCAGAGCTTACGGAGAACCGGGCGCGACTCTATTCTTCAATGCTAAAACCGGCGACCGTATCGAAGGCGTTGGGCGTATTTGCGCAACCCCCTTTATGACATGGGTAGAAATAATCAACGTCAATTTTGTTGACAAAAAGATAGAGGAGCATAAGCCGTCAGAAAAAGTTATTGAGGCTTTCAAAGTTCAAATTGATTACGATAATATCCTCGACAACATATACAACTTTGTCAAAAAATCTTATTCCAAAGAGGAGATTAATAAACTTCTGAGCAGCATTGTTCTTGCTATCGTTTCTACAACAGACGTCGCAGCTCAAGAAAATTCAAAATCAATTAATTCAAACAATTTTGAATATTTTTGCAGCCAGTTTTTTATAGGAGATGCAAAAAACGGATTCGAACTCCGCAAGGTTTTCGATTTACAGAAATATGTAAATGCATGGATGAAAAATGTCAAGAGTTTCTATTTTTCTAATTTATATTGACAACGAACTCTGTTTCAGACTCATTGCTACAGACATGCTGCAGGCTCTGAATATTGCCTTTAGATTCGGAGTAGACAAAAATTTTGAAATAAAAACGGCTATGTTGCCGTAAAGGAGAACAAAAATGAAAAATAAAAAATCAAGAAAACCTGCCTCTTCAAAAAAGAAAACAAACGTAAAAGCTGGTGTAACGGTTGTGATTGTGATTGTTCTTATCATGGGAGCAATTGCCGGAACATTGGCAATAATTTCGAAAGGCTTTACAAAACCGGTTGACGAGTGGTTCTCAGATAAGGCAACAGTAACGCCCCTGCCTGACACAGACCAGGATAAGGATAGCAATCCTTCAAACGACGGCTCTTCTACTCTTCCGGATTACGAGAGGATTAAACTCGCAAGCAAAGTTATTTCTCCCGAAGAAACATGCGTTGTCAATTATTACAGACCCGACTATAGTTTGATTAAAAGCGTTGAAATCAAAGGCGGAGATATGTTGCCCGTGTCAGACATTGAAGAATATCTCGTATTGACTTCTAATAAAATCGTGATACCTGATGTTGATTCTACCAGTGATACTCTTGCCATCATCAACGGCAAAGCGTTCAGTGTTGTTGGGTATAACGCTCCTCTTGCCACTATTCTTTATCCTTATGCTGCAGACGGCAATATTGAATATTTGTTGTGCGAATCTTATTTTGGAGTTCATAACGATAAATATGAATATTGCGATAATTTTAATATCAACGTCGGAGATTCGATAGATTTTATCTCAATTAAAAATAATAACATACCTGTCTTTTGCATGGATAATTTTCTCTGTATCAGAATTACCCAGGAAGACGCTTTGGAACTTCAAGCATCGTTAGATGTTGTCAACATCATTGTATTGAATTAATGAGGTGTTTATGAAAAAATTTATAAGTGCAATACTGACAATATTTATCATTATTTCCGTTATCGCAATCGGCTGGTTTTCTGAAGGATTCAGGTCTTGGAGTAAAGAAGATTGGAAGAACGTCTGGAACGACACTTTCAACGAAGTTACGATGCCTGAACAAGACGGCGGCAGCGTTACCGATGAAAACGGCAACGAACTCGAAGAAGGTACTGTGTATTCTATGCCCGCAGTCCTGAACTTCACTTCAAACGCACTTGCTCTGGCTGACGGCAACACTATTACGGCAACAATCAGCGCAACCGTGTATCCTTCGACGGCATTGAACAAAGCTGTCGATTGGTCTGTTCGCTGGGCTGCTGAGCAAGACTCTGAACCTGTTACTAATTACGTAACCGTTACTCCGTCGTACGAAGGTAGTAATATAGCGACTGTTACTTGTTTTAAGTCGTTTACTAATAATATTGAAATCGTCGTTCGAACGCGTGAGTCAGGCTTTGAGGCTGTTTGTCTTGTTAAATATGTAGGAGTGCCTACTGACATGAATATATCTTCAAATTGTTCAGTTAAAGAGTATTCAGTCGGAAACGTTTATCAACTTGGGATAGGCGATAATTCTTTTACAGTTAATCTCAATAATTATTTCAATAATGTTTCAGCAACTTACAGTAATTATTCGGTGAATATTGTAGGAGAAGGCTATTTAGTTCTTGCTGATGTAATAAAAGGCTCTGACGGTATGACAACAGCTGAAGACACTGTACATGTTGTTTCTGTTGATACCCTTAAAACTAATTTTATCGACGCATCGTTTGAAGGTAACGTGTTAAAAGTAGAATTAATTAAGAATTTCGGCTCTTATTACGGTTCTTACGGCGGTGAGCAGTGGCTTGGACATTATAAATACGTAGACCAGTGTATCACAACGTCTGAAGACCTTTATCGAGTGGGAACAGAAGAATATATGGGGGTTACTTTTAACGATTTTTGCGGCTTTAAAATCGTAATTACCGAACAGAACAGCGGACTTTCAGAAACCATCAGAGTTAATTATTCATCAACTGCCGTAACTGGTGTATCTATAGGAACAGACGAATTGTTGTTTTAAGAAAGAGGTGATTTATGGCAAAACGAAAGAATAACTCTTTCAAGGGTGTATTAGGCGTAATAATTGCAATATGCATTATAATCGTATTTGCTGCGATTATATACGTTTATTTGATAAGTCCATTATTAAATAACCCTGACAACGATTCGCCCACAGCAGAACCTGAAAAATTCACTCTGTCTGTAAACGATAAAATTTATAGTGAAAACTCTACCATTGAGCTTTATAGCAATTATACGGTATTCGATGTCTATTGTGATAAAGAGTTTACGGTTGAAATACTGCCACTCGATGGGATAAATTTCGATTATTTTGTAGCCGGCAAATCATGTCGATATTCTGAAGTCGATAATTTATTTGACGTTTTTGGAGTCGTTTATACTGACACAGGATTTTCCATTAATCCTCCGCAGGGAGATATTGTAGATATTCTCGCTAAGTATCACGGCGTTGACCGAGAGTCAATATTGATTGACGGCGACATATCAAAAATCAAAGCGTTTTTCTCTATCAACATATCAACGTCAGACAGTACTCTATCTCTGACATGTATATACGGCTCAAGAGTTTCTGACATTGAATTAAGTGAAGATGAAATCGTCTTCTAAGAGGTGTGTCATGCAAAAAAGCATATTCTCAACATTGGTTATTTCTGTCATAATCATAATCCTTCTCCTTGCGTTCCCGGTTTCTGTCTTCGCGTCTGAAACCGGGGACTTACCATACGAAAAATTTGAAAAAACCTATGTCCTCGACGACCTTAAGTCTGCCGGCATGGATATAGATGAATATATTTCCCGTCACAATGATGATATTAATCTAATATCTTTTCAAGAGTTTGCTTACAGCTACTACAGCTCAAATATGAGCGACTTCGGGCTTTACGTTTACATATACAATCCGTCCGGAAAAGCAATTCTCACTGAATCGAAAAGCAGCATAACAATCGCCGTTTCATACGACGCGGACGGCAAACCGAACGATTACGAAAAATTCAATCTTGTAGTTTGTAGCCGTTCGACCGGAGAATATAGCAATCTTTTTTATAAATTCCGCATTGTGGACCACATTTCAAATGCTGGCTCATCAATAAAGCAGCGCGTATCTAAGACGTCGTCTGAGCGTCGTTATGACGTTTCGGAGTTCGAACTTGACTTCGGCAATAACAACATTGAGGCGTATGGCGTCGGCGGCACGTTCAAGTTTAGCGGATACGCTGCAGGTTACGGCAAAGACGGTGAAACAGATACGTCTACATTAATTTGTGATGTTACTGACTTAATCACGATAGAACTCGATGTCAATCAAACGAGTTATATTCAGGAAACAAACAATTCATCAATAAAACATCACAACCAGGTTACGACAGCGTATTTTGCCGTTCCTAACTCTATACTCGAAGAATACGGTAAACTTCAAAAAATCAAAGCAACGTGGAACGAATACCGTACCACGCCGATAATCGTAACTGACAACACAGATTTTTATAACTTTCTTCTACCCCTGCTCGGCGTTGACATAGGTGCTGGGCATACAGACTGCTCTCTGGATTATTGTTTCGGAATAGGCAGGAGAGCCGGAGGCCAGTACTTGCTGTTTGACAAAGCTTATAATATGCAATGGCAATCCGGTCAGGAATACGACGAATCCATAACAAAAATATCTTGGCTGTTCGATAGTGAAGGCTCTGATGTGTTTGACTATACTCTACCTTCCGACCGAATTTCAGAATACCTTTACAATTACGATGGTAATCAGTCAGACTTACTGAGCGAAAACGTCGGGGACGGTCGCAGTGTTTACAATCTCGTCGACTTCGACGCAGACAAAGACGCTTTTGATTTTACCGAATACGAGTCAGATGTTAATGGTTTGGGACAGCTATGGGATTACATTTTTAAAGACAATCCTGCTATCCTGCAAGACGTTGCGCCTATTGTTCCTATATCATCAAAAGAATTTTCAGGAACAGCTGAAAGCATTTCTGAAAGACTATTAATCGGAAAAGATGACGTTTCTGCTATTAAGAACTACGTCGCCAATGCAGAATCAAACGGCCAGACCGTATTTCTCTTTCGTTTTGCATGTACTGACTATTATTCAGAAGAAGTAAACGTCTATAAATATGATAATCACTGGGCTGACGGTGTTCCATTTAATCACACATTTAACAATATGGGATTAATGGACTGTGCCTATGTAGCTCAGGAAAACGTATTCCTCAAATTCGATATTATACAGCTGACCTTTAATGCGGACGGCGTATATACCGTCATACCGGTCGTGGCATCTCCAATCGACATAATCCCGTCCGTCACGCCGCCTGCTGAAGATCCTATTAGCGAAGGACTCGATAAAGCCAAAGACTTTTTTGAGGCTCTCTGGGAAAAACTACAGGAGCTTTGGAACAAGCTGACCGCTGCTCTCGGTCCGTTCATTGAAAACTGGTGGAAGTACGTTCTGCTTTCTCTCGCTGTGCTTGCCGGGTTCTGCTCTATACCATATATCATACGTTTCATAATCTGGCTGATAAAGCTGCCGTTTGAGGCGATAGAAAAAAGCTATAAGAAAAAGAGGTGATCCTCATGCGTATTAAAAAAGACAGTAATAAAAAGACTCTCGGAACAGTCTGGCGCGGAAACACGAAATACATAGATAAAGAAACTAAAAAACAACGCAATTACGTTGTCGTGAAAGACAATGGAAAAGGCGTATCCGTTGCCAAACTCAAATCCATAAAAAAGATTGACTCAGAAGGGAAAAACGCCGATAAAGCTTTAATTGAAATCAATGCGTCACGTTATGGCTTGCAAAAACGCACAGGCGTTGATTTTCAGGTTTTTTCTAAAAACCGTATGTCCGGAAAAGATTTATCGTTAGAAGATAAAAAAGTTTTCCCAGAGGACAAAGAACGTTTTAAACTTGGCAGTCACGATTTAGGAAGAACTTTGCGCCATACAAAGAAAAAAATAAAAAGAAGAGACAAATAGATTGTCTCTTCGCTTGCGAGGTCGGAACAAAGCCGACAACTAATCATAAAGATTAGGTTCGCTACCTTATTTATAAGATAGCATGATTATAATTTTAAGTCAACCAAATCACCATGATTTATCAGATATGTATAACAGAAAACGGCAAATACGGCGCTTACGACGTCGATAACGGCGCTCTGGCATGTACAGCCGCAACTCTCGAAGATCTGAAAAAGCAGATAGATCAGATCTTAAATAAAGCCACAAAAAGAGGTGATGACAATGAGCCTTATAGACGAACTTTTCGCTCTATCAAACGCGGATCCTGAGCAGGAACCCGAACCTCCTAAAAAACAAAAGAAGGAATCAGGGCGCAAATATTACACTTTTTACGTTGCACTCGGCGCTTTGAAAAACTTCGGATTTCAAGTTTTTGAAATGCCCGGTGGAAAACGTGCAACGTTCTCAGAACTTATTAAGCGCCCGTGCGTTGCCGATGCGAAGTTAAAGATCTTCTACCCACGGCGCGACGGTACAATTATCGATATAAACGACAATATTATCCTAACCGCAAAGGAGTAAACCATGAAAAAATTTGTTTTGATTATTTCTACTGCAATCGTCGTTTGCTTGTTACTGACGACATTTGCATGCTGTTCATACATATCCCCTTCTAACACGGGCGCAAATTGCGACGTCAAAAACGACGTCGCAAGTGCGCTCCTGTTTGCCACTGCTCCCACTCCGGAACACTTTTCACTTCCATCAGGATACACAGCAGCAGAACTTGATGTGAATTTTTCAGTAAAAGATTACAGTTTCACCGTTATCGGATGTTATATGTTTGATACTGAAATTGCGCGGTTCGTATTCAGAGTTTATCAGAGTGAGCTCGATTATTATAAACATTATCTGCAATGCAGCGGCTATACGTTTGACGGGTTCAGCGGTTGGGAACTCGCTCCTCAAGGACTTTATTATACGGCTAATTTCGTATCGCTGAACGACGTATCGCTCGACTGTATACATACGCCGTTAACTTATACGGTTCAGTTTGTTGACGGAATTAAAGGCGACGTAATACAATCGTTGACAGCCTCTTATGGCTCAACTGTAAACGCACCCACACCACGGGATTATTCTTCTGACGGACTCGTATTTACAGGTTGGGACGGTGGAAATTACGAAACGGTTACAAGAAATACAACACTATACAGCGTTTATGCTCCGGCGCGTTATATTGATGTTACTCTTCCCGACAATACTGTCGTTCGTCTTACGGTAGCAGAAGGCACTAAACTTTGCGACGTTCCTGCGCCGGAGTATAACGGAAAAACTCTTAAATATTATGAAATCGACGGCGAACGTGTCGACGTACAAAATACAATTATCAGAAATGACATGTCTGTCATGGCTGTTTATTCGGGTTTTGAAATGCCTTCATGGCTATATACCGTATTAATAGTTGCATTTGCGCTGATTGTTTCTGTGTTATTAATTTGGATTTCAATATTAATTTATAAGAGGAAAACAGTGTGATGAAAAAGACGTTAACGAGAAATACTTATATTTATTATTCTTTTCAGCCGGCAATATTCGGAGCATTATTAGTTCCGCATATTGTATGGCTGTTTTTTTCAATTAAACGTCTTGATATATTAAGTATTATATTTTCAGGTGCATTTACTGTATTTTATTTTATAATGTTTTTATCTTCACTTTGTAAGATTTTTGCAGTAATATTCTTCAATTACTCGTATGAACATTATAAAGAAGAAATATGTAATGATACTGATTATGTTCAGGTTTACGAAGGCATGCAAGGCTCTGGTAAATCTGATACGATAAAAATCAATACTGCAATCCGCGCAGAATATATGTGGGAAAAAATTTGCTCTGAGTATAAACTGATGTCGCATCAGTTTTTGGAAAAATCTAAAGATTATGTATGGTTTAGACATTTTCTTGAAGTAAAATCTACCTATGATTTTTACAATCAAAATCCACATTTATTTCCTTGTGTAATTTCTAATATACCGCTTAAAATTAACGGATTACAGACTATTAAATTTAAACCGACAATGCTCACTCAAGAAGAAAAGGTTCTTTACGGTTCAACTATTGTTTTGGATGAATTGAAAAATGCCGGTCTTGGAAACAAATTAAGCGGAAAACTTCCTCGTGAAGTTGATGAATTTTTGCGGTATGGTCGCCATTTTGGCGAAATAAAGATTTTTGGTTCTGACCAAAATAAACTTATGGTCGTTCTTGAAATGAGAAATGTTGCTGTAAATTATACTATGATTTCAATGAAAACATTTCTTCGACCTAAATTTTTGAATTTTTTATTAGAACATATGATTAATCGTTTTAATAAAAAATATTTGCCTGTTGATTATATCACGAAATCAAATTCTCCTTATCTTTCTGCTATCGTCAATCATGATAATGTTAACTTAGATTCTTTTTTTGGTTCTCATACAAAAAAGGCTTTACGTATAGCGAAACTAATAAATTTGGTAAATTCAATTGGCTTTGTTCAATATGTACGTGCTTTTCGTGGGTCTACTCAAGGAAATTCGGCTAATGATTCAAACGAAAGTGTTTCTGAATCTTTTATTATTGGACGAAAAAAAATTTGGAAATATTATTGTCCTATAGTTCGTCCTTATGAAAGCGATTCTCGCTTGTTTAAAGACATTTACAAAGCTAAAGACAAAAATGTTTCTTATTCAAGTTGGGGAGATGATGTTTTTATAACGCGCGATGACTGGGACGAATTATCTGAATTAATTTGTAGTATTTCTAAAAAATCGTAAGTACTAATTTGCGCCGCGCGGAAAGCATAATATAAGATTTATATATGCGCGCGCGGCGCAAATGTACAGCGATTAGATTGGATAGAATAACCTATTTTACGCGCGCTTTGCGCGCGTCCGTTAAAAAAATATAAACGAGGTGTGAAATTATGATGTATCTACTTTATAAAAAATTCAAAAACTCCGAAAAAGTCGTTGAGGCAGATATTCTCAACATTGTTTCAAAGGATGATAAGGCATACTCTTTTTATAATCAAAAGATTCAAGAGGAAAACAGTAAAAAAAATTCTGCTTTTGAATATGTAATTAAAGAAGTTGAAGACGATTCTCTGATTGCCTTCCTCGCGCTCGACCGTAAATATGACATGGAAAAATTCAATCAAACGGCCAGCGAACTATATGACCAAATTAACCATGCCCTTGAAACGGCAATTAAACTTGATGTCTTCTATCGTGAAGGACGCGACAATACTCGGTAATTCCTGACCGACCTCGGGTGAAAGTCCCGTTGATATAAACCTCTTCTGAATAATTACATTATAAGCAAGGATATGAAAATACCCTTGATTTTGTATGCGCTGATTCTAAAAGAAGAAAGAGAAATAAAGAAAAGTGCGTCAAAAGAAACAAAGAGTAAGAAGTAACTTTGTTAGATAAAATACATATATATGCGTTAGCGTATCTTTTATCTAACATGCAAGTTATTACTATTACAATCTTCTATGAAGTATTATAATATTTTAGCTGTAAACGTGGAAAACTATGCTCACGAGATTCCTTCAATTTATGTATTTTTCGTGTAATCGACCCTAAAAGCCGTCAAAAGCTTGATTTTACATAACCCTCTTTCTCCGCCATCGCAAAGCTCGGCGTTTTGCATAAAAAATGAGCGACTTAATCGTCGCTCGTTTTTTTATTCCCTTTTGCCTTCGCTTTAACATTGTGCTTTAGTAAAAACACACGTGATTTTTGATTTTCTTACTTTTTTCTCATTATTTCCATAGGTTTGAGTCTGAACAGCCTTACGAAAGGCAACGCAGACCCGACCAAAGCAACGCCTATACTCAAAGCAAGCGTTATCATGCCGGATTTGAAACCGACCATAACAAAATGCACCGTATAGCCGGGCTGCAAATCGACCATTGAGCCGGCAACGGCATTTTCAAGCCAGTCTGCCATACCGAAACACACAGGCAGCGAAAGCAGAAAAGCGACCAGCGATATTATGAGTGCCTCAATTGCAAATATAGCCGCGATATTGGACTGCCTTACACCGATTGCCCTCAGCACGCCTATTTCAGCCGTCTTGTCTTTTATTGTCGAGAAGAAATAATTGAGCATCATTATCACGACAATGACGACAAAAAGACCCGTTGCCGCGCCCGCAATGACTTTTATCCTGTTTGAATACTGATACTCTTTTTCGATAACCGCGCTCTCTTCGTTTGAAAAAACCAGGGTACTGTCGTTGCCTTTCATCATATAAGTCTGTTGCAAGGCGGCATTTATTTTTTCTCTGTTTTCTCTGTCGAAAAGCATACCCTCGACGCAATAAATATTATCGTACATATCGTCTACGACGCCGTCTGTAATGAATATGGTGTCATACCACGAGTTGTTATGGTCGTAAAAACCTATTACTCTGAATTTTTTGTGATAGTTGTAATTGCTGGTACCTGTTCTCGAATTGTATGAGTAATACAAATCAGCGTAAATTTCGCAATCTGTGATAATATCTCTGAGCGTATCCGTTTCGTAATCAGTCATCAGGTCGCCGTAACCGGATTCTTTTATAAAATATCTGAGGTTGAAAGACGAAACCACGACACCTTCGGTTGCCACATAAGGCGGCACCGTTACGTAATCGCTGAACATTGATTCCAGCATGTTTATCCTGTACGTTTTCAGCCTTACGTCATAAGTGATAAACGAATCCTTGTTGACATACGTGAATTCATGCATAAGCGGATAATATATAAAATCGAAATAGTCACTATGGCACATCACCGCAACGTGATAAGACCTGTCTACCAAACCGAAAAAGGTATTATACAACGGAGAATTCACATAATCCTCCTCTTTTGTCAGAGATTTCAGAGAGTCGTACTTTTCCGGCAGATGAGTATCTATTATGCCTGACACGCTATAATCGGTATTGAACAAAAACGGTTTCCCGACCAAATCTGCAATTGATGTTATTTTTTCAGACGACAGATATTCTTCGTCGCCGAAATGCAATATGTTCTCTGCAATATAGTTCGTAATGCATACCTGAAAGCGGTTTTTAGGCAGGTCGCCGCATACCAAATCAAAGCCGAGTTTCTTAAACGACGTTTCGTCTATCGGCATCGAACGCGAAGTGTCGCAATAATCGTGATTAAAATATCCCGTTTCTTTCCCTTCGTAATCGTTTGCGGTGTAGCGGAAGTTGTGGTCTTCATACAACGGAACTCCTTCACCGCCGTATACTTCGTCGATAAAATCACGACTCATATATTTTTCCTGATTTTCCCACGCGTCAAAATAAGCGGGCGCGTTCTGTTCCTTAAGCGTTTCGTAAACCCTGTCGTAAACGTCATAATCCGACGCGCCGTATGCCAGATTAAAAAGCCCGAGCAGCAAAACAAAACATACTACGCTTGCTAAAATCCTGATTTTCTTTGCCCACAGATTAGACATCGCGTATTTCAACGTGGCAGAAAACGGCATATATCCGCCAACGTTTTTCTTTTTGGATTTCTCTTTCTCAGAAACGTTGCCGACGTTTATCGCATTTTCGTCGGATACAGTGCGCTTACTCTCGCTTTGCGGATTGCTGTCAGACAATATCCTGCCGTCTTTCAGTTCAATAATTCTGTCTGCATATTTTTCCGCACTTTCTCTGTCGTGCGAAACGACAAGCACGAGCCTTTCTTCTGAAAGAGTCTTTAGTATATCGAAAATTTCAGTCGCTGTAACGCTGTCGAGATTGCCTGTCGGTTCGTCTGCAAGAATAATTGCGGGATTCTTGACAAGAGCTCTCGCAATTGCGACCCTCTGTCTTTGTCCGCCTGAAAGTTCGCTTATCTTCCTGTCGTAATAACCGCTTAATCCGACGGTTTCGAGAGTGCGTTCAGCCGCGCCTTTGTCTTTTTTATCGCTTTGCAGACAGAGAGCGAGATTAACGTTCTCTCCTGCGGAAAAATTTTCTATCAGATTGAAATCCTGAAACACGAAACCTATATAGCGGTTGCGGTATTCGTCGTAATCGCGCTGACTGTAATTTGCCAGAGAAACTCCGTCCACCACAATATCGCCGCTGCTGTAATTGTCAAGTCCTCCGGCCACGTTGAGCAGCGTAGTCTTGCCCGACCCCGACTTGCCCAGTATGAAAACCATGCCTTTTTCAGGCAGTTTTATATTGACGTCGTCAAGCGCGCGCACCTCTCCCGACCTGAGCTTGTAAATCTTACTGAGATTTTTCAGTTCTATCATATTTTCTCCGTAAACGCATCCTTATCTTTGAAAACAGGCTGACTGCAATTTGCTATGCATAACTCACCGTAAAAATAATTATACCATAATAACTTCGTATTTTCAATAATGGTTTAATCTTTGAATCAATATGTCAACCCGTTTTAAAATCGTACGCTCAAATAAAAAAACAGACGGCCGTCAAGCCGCCTGTTCTCATGAGGTTATCTCATTACGAGATATAATTTATACAAAATCTTTTATCAATCATTATAAGTCTGACTCAGCTTTTCAAATCTTCGTCCTTATTCTCTTCGCCGCTGTTCTGCCCGTCGGATTGAGGCATCTTCTCCGGTGCGTAATTACCTTTGAAAAAAGCCAGTGCGCCGAAGGTTACGAATACTATTATCTTTGCAATCGTAGTAATCTGAACGAGAACGTTATAAGCATCGTATCCCGCAGAAGAATAATAGTTGCCCACCATACCGCCTATACTGTTGTACAGTGCCAGGAACATCGAAATCAGCGTAAATATAATCGTTACTATAAACGCGGTTTTGGTTGTCTTTTTAAGTTCCTCGTTGTCAGACTTGACGATAGTATATCCGCCTGCAATGATAAACGCGATTATGCTGAGATAACCGCACAGCCAAATTAACAACGCTTTCCACCTTGTTGTCCAGCCCTCTTTCATAATACTTCCTCCTTTAAAAGAATAATCCGTCGGATTGAAATCCGCTCATCGACACGTTAATTTTGCATAATACTTTCAGCTCAAACGTCCTTGCCGACCCGCTGTCTGCGTATGTTCTGCAATACAACGAGTACTTATATCCTCTTTTATTATATCAATACACCGTAAAAGTGTCAATACCGATTTTTTCTTGCCCGTGTCGGTTTATGGAGATTTTATACAATATATGCCAAGAAACCGGAAAAGGTTTTCCTTTATCCGGTTTCTGTCGTTTCATGCATTACAGCCTTTTAAAATCCAATCGTGAAATTTCAGCAGGGCAATATTTTCATGCCCCATGACTTCAGAAATTCTTTTGCTTTGCAAGGTCTTTTATTCTTGAAAGGATTTCTTTGTCTGCCGGGCAAAATTCGTAATTGTCGATTTCACAAGGCTCAATCCACTTTATCTCCTCGTGTTCCAACTTCCGAGGCACGCCCTCTTCTATCGCTGAGTTAAACAGAGTAAGCCTCACCGTTACGTCCGGATATTCGTGTTCTACGGTCATAAAAACGTCATCCACCCTCACCGTTATGCCCAGTTCTTCTCTGCACTCTCTGATAAGTGCGTTTTCTTTTGTTTCATCCTTTTCCACTTTGCCTCCGACAAATTCCCACAACAACGCTCTCGTCTTGTTTGCAGGGCGGCGACAGATAAGAAATCTGCCGTTGTCGCGAATCAATGCAGTTACCACTTCAACCATAAATTTCTTCCTTTTTTTACAACATGACGGGTCTGTCATATCTCTCTGTCTTTCTTTACATAATGACACTCGCAAGTATCGACGGCTACGCAGCCGAGCAATCCTGTTTTGCAAGTATCCAAATCCAGGTGAACTTTGCAATAATCCTCTATGTTCCCGCTGCCGCGGCATGCCTCGCTGCGCGGATAAAAGAGTATCTCGCTTTTTCCTCCCGTAACGTACCATGTGGG
>CALWHB010000044.1 GCA_944380275.1 uncultured Christensenellaceae bacterium
ATAAAGGCGACCTCTGATGGATAAAAGACGGCTTATGTCGTCTTTTTTATTGCTGTTTTCTGCAAGTCAATATTTTTCAGTAAAATATTCGCCTGCGTTTTAATTTCTCAATGCTCAACGTGTTGATAACCCGTGTGTCCTTTAATAACAGAGTTTTTATTAGTTAAAATTCGCTTGCAATCGTTGATTGATAGGAGTATCGGTTGGGTCTGATTTTTTTTGAAAAACACGAGTTCTTTGACGTCTTATATTTATATATCTGATATTATTGCGTATCAGGCGTTTTTTTTATTGCGTTGTAAAGCATAAGCTTTTTGTCTGTGCGCGTCTTTTGTCGGATAAATATATTGCCTAATTTGACCGATGAGCTTTTGATATGGTCGCATCTGACTGTTTATGTTTTTATATAATGTTGAAACGAGATAAGCCTGAAACTGTTTAATGCTTAAGATGAAGATTCACAAAGTATATTGTCAATTAAAAAAGGACTGATATTGGGTTGGGATTTTGTTTTCTGATTAAGCTAAAGTCAAAAAGAAAATTTGTATTATTTATTATAATTAAGTAACAAATAATTTAGGAAGTAAAAACACAAAAAGTGAGTGTTTTATGAGTAATATCAATAATAAATTAATATAATCAATTATTAATAATTAGTAACAAGTAAAAATCAGTAAACATAAATAATTTTAAAATTAATTTATCGGAGTAGTCAGAAACGAGGTATTGTGCTGCAAAGTATGATATAATTAATGCATGGATTTGTTGAAACTGAAAGGGGTCGGAGAAAAGACTCTGCAAAAACTTAATAAACTTGGTATAACTGACGAAAGGTCGCTGCTCGATTTTTTGCCGAAAAGTTACTGGGATATGACAAAGGAAGGCGATTTGGCGACAACAGAGCACGGCGAATACGTGTTGCTTAAGGGGGAACTGGCTAAGCTTACAAAAGTCGCAAAGGTGCGTGCCGGGCTGAATTTTTTCAGGGCGGAACTGTCGGTAAAGGACAGAAACGTAAAACTCGTGTGGTTTAATGCGCCATATCTCAGGTCAAACCTTGAAGAAGGCGTACGCTATACTGTGTGGGGAAAACTTTCTAAAAAAGACGGCAAATGCGAATTGATTAATCCCGGGTTTGAGTGTGAGGGCGGCGACAGACTGAGCGGAATTGTTCCGATATATGCGACAAGGGGTCTGATTCAGCAATCCGTGATGAGAAAGATAACAGCTGACGCAGTGGAAAAGTGCAAAGTCGCTCCTCTTATGGAAAGCGAAGAATTGATGCCTCTTTCAGACGCGTATAAATACGCGCACGTTCCTGTTGACAAAAAGACTGCTTTTATTGCAAGGCGAAGACTTGCGCTTGAAGAGCTTACCGCAAGGCTTGCAGCGTACAGAATTGTCAAAGAAGGAGAGAGTGGAAGAAAAAGCAGGGCATATATAGCCGATAAGCATGTTATGGACGATTTGGTGGGTTCTTTGCCTTTTAAATTGTCTGAGTCGCAAATGAACGCTGTTGACGATGTTATGGACGATTTGAAAAACGGCAAACGTATGAACAGGATGTTGCTCGGCGACGTGGGATGCGGTAAAACGATTGTCGCTCTGATTACTATGGCTTATGCGGTGCGTTCCGGTTATCAGGCTGTGCTGATGGCTCCTACCGAAATTCTTGCCAGACAGCATTTTGAAAATGCGGTGAAATTATTGTCGCCTTTTGGAATAAAATGTTCTTATCTTACGGGCAGTGTTTCTGCTGCAGAGAAGAGAAATATATATAAGGATATAAAAAGCGGCAATGCAGACGTCGTTATAGGCACGCATGCCGTAATCAGCGACAAGGTGGAATTTTACAATCTGGGATATATCGTTATAGATGAACTTCATAAGTTCGGGGTAAGACAAAAGAGCATGCTTGAAAACAAATCCAAGGCGGTTGACGTTGCTGTTATGAGCGCGACTCCTATACCGAGGGTGCTTGCTCTCGGTGAATACGGAGATATTGACGTGAGTGCGATTGAAAGCAGAAAGACAATAGACGAGTATCCCAAAACGTATGTTGTTCCCCGTCAGAAAGAAAAGGCAATGTTTGAATTTGTTAAAGAACGCGTATCGAAAGGAGAGCAGGCTTATATCGTGTGTCCGCTTGTCGAAGACAGCGAAGGTTTGGAGGTAAGTTCTGCAAAGACCGTTTACGAAGAACTCAAAGAGGATGTTTTTTCTGATTTGTCCGTCGGTCTGGTGTACGGAGGCATGAGGGATGAAGAAAAGGAAAAAGCTATGCGTGCTTTTTATGACGGTGAGTATAACGTGCTGGTTGCGACAAGCGTCGTTGAAGTCGGCATCGACAGCAAAGATGCGACGATTATTTGTATAATGAACGCGGACAGGTTCGGACTTGCGTCGTTGCATCAGCTGAGAGGCAGGGTCGGCAGAAGAAGCGGACAGATTTCTTACTGCTTTTTGCATACGCTGAAGGAAGAAGAGAGCGAAAGGCTTAAAATACTGTGCGATAATGCGGACGGCTTTACTATCGCAGAAGAAGACGCGCGGATAAGAGGCTACGGAGATTTTCTCGGCTTAAGACAGAGCGGAGGCGTAGGCGGGGCATTGATAGATAAAGCTTTGCTTAAGAAGTGCAGATGGTATCTTGAAAAACTTTTTGAGCCTGAAAACAGAGCTAAACTTGAAAATCCGAGAATAAAAGAGTTCTTAAATAAGGCAAAAAATATATCAATGACATAATCAAAAGCGGCTAAAGTATTCTAAATTAAGTCGAAATTTAGAAATAAAAGCCGCAAAACCCCTTTATTTATCGCATATTTGCTTTATTTTGCGCGTATTGATAGACTATTTATTTTTTTTATAATATAATTATTATAACTTCAACCAACAGGTGTAATATGACTAAAAAATTCAGACAACCGCAGGGCGTCAGCGACATATTGACTCGTCAGTGTTACGCTAAAAACAAAGTTGAGAGGCAACTTCTCGATTGTTATGCCCGTTACGGTTACAATCAGATTGACACCCCCGTTCTCGAATACGGCGATTTGTATTCTGCGGGTGCGGGCAAAGTCAATCTCAATAAACTTTTTAAACTCACAGATTACGACGGCAGCCTTCTCGTGCTGCGTCCCGATATGACGATGCCGATATCCCGTATCGTGTCTACCAAGATTCCCGAAGGAAAGTACAGATTCTGCTACCGCGGCAAAATGTTCCGTTTTTCTCAGGGCGAAGGCATAAGAGAATTCTCTCAGGTCGGAATAGAGCTTATGGGTGCAAAAGGTATCTGTTATGACGCAGAGGTCGTTTCGCTTGCAATTGAGAGTCTGTTGCAGGTGGGGCTTGACGACTTTATCATTGACGTCGGACACGTCGGTTTTTTCAAAGGTCTTCTCGGTTCGCTCAATCTTTCTTCTGATGAAAGAAAAGAACTTGCAGGTCTGGTAGAGAGTAAAAATTCCATAGGAGAGCAACTGTTTGCGAAAAAAGTCGGGCTGTCGAACAGGGAGCAGGAAAGCATACTCAAGATGCCGATGCTCTTCGGCGGCGAAGAAGTTTTTGATGAGGCAGAAAAATATTGCGTAAACGACGAGATGAAAAACGCCGTTGCGACATTGAAAGAATTAAACGCTATTCTTAAAGCGCAAGGGTACGATAAGTATGTCAGTTACGATTTGTCGCTCGTGGGTGAAATGTCGTATTACAGCGGCATAGTATTCAAAGGCATGTGCGAGCAGGTAGGCTCTTCGATTTTGTCCGGAGGCAGATACGACCATCTTTGCGACAGCTTTGACAGAGATATTCCCAGCGTCGGATTTGCGATAGGCTCTGACAGACTTATGCTTGCGCTTGCGGGTGCAGGCAAACTCCCCGTAAGAGAAAGCAGAGATGTTGCGGTAGGCTGTTCTGAAGGTTCTGTAGCGCAGACTCTTACTTTTATTACAGAGCTTGTCAGACAAGGAAAGATGGTTGTCAATCTCTCTGTCTGCAGTCAGTCAGAAGTTGAAGAGTATGCTAAGAATAACAGCACAAAACAGGCATATTACATAGACGGCAAAGAAAACCGTCGGATTGTATAGAGGTTGATATATTATGGATAAAACGGTTACATTTGCACTTGCCAAAGGAAGACTTGCTGAAAAGTCTGCAGAGCTTTTGCAAAAGTGCGGCATAGATTGCGCAAATATTCTCGAACCTACGAGAAAGCTCGTTCTGACAGATATGAGCGGAAAATACAAATTTATTTTCGTCAAGCCCAGCGACGTTCCCGTTTATGTCGAACGCGGAGTTGCGGATATAGGCGTGGTCGGAAAAGACACGCTTATGGAAGAGGGTGCTGACGTGTACGAGCTTGCAGACCTCGGATTTGCAAAGTGCCGTCTGGCGGTCGCGGGTTATCCTGATTTTGACCTTAAGGACAGCAGGACGGGGCTTAAAGTCGCTACAAAATACGGCAATATCGCGCGAAACTACTTTGAAAGCAAAGGACAGAACGTTGAAATCATCACATTGCACGGCTCTATAGAGCTGGGGCCTATCGTCGGGTTGTCTGACGTAATACTCGATATAGTGGAAAGCGGAAAAACGCTTAAAGAAAACGGACTTTGCGTTCTTGAGGAGATTTGCGACGTATCCGCAAGGCTGATAGTAAACAAAGTAAGTCTTAAAACAAAGGCGCAGGACATTAAACCTCTCGTTGAGGATATTTTCAAGGCACTCGACGAAAGCAGAGAGTGATTGGAAAAGGGAAGTAAAATCCGCCGGCAGAGTGTTTGGGCGGCTGAAGGCGTTTTCTTGCGGGACGTGCTTATCCGACTGTGAGAAAAGATATGTGATTGTTGAATCAGAATATATTATCCGATATTATCCGGCTTAGCCTAAAGATATATCCTGACTCTGTATTAGGATAAATTCAGGAGTGTAAAGACGTCCTGACATAGTAAAATAAGACATTGCGCTCTGAAACGCGGCGGGACGAAGAAGACCTGCTACATTGCGGAAGACCTGCTGTTATAACAAAGTGAAAGAAATCAAATTATAGTTTTGCAATAAAAAGACAAGACGAGGAAGACAAGATTATGATACCGGTAATAAAATACGGTTCGCCCGAAATGAAAAGAGTATACGGCCGCACTCAGCTGGGAAACGCTGAGTTTGTCGGTGCGGTGGCGGACATAATAGCAAACGTACGCAAGGACGGCGACAAGGCACTTTTTGCGTACGCAAAGAAGTTTGATAATGCGGACGTCGATTCAGACAACGTACTTGTTACGGAAGACGAAATAAAGGCTGCTTACGCTCAGGTGGATTCAAACCTCGTGGAGAGCATACGCCGCGCAAAAGAAAACATCCTTGCTTATCATGCGCGTCAGAAAGATAAATATAAAAACGAGTTTTTCAGCAGCGGAGCAAACGGGAAAAGTACCCTCGGCTGGATTTACAGACCGCTGTCAAGAGTAGGTCTTTACGTACCCGGAGGAAAAGCGAGTTATCCGTCAACGGTGCTTATGACCGCGCTGCCTGCAGTTGCCGCAGGTGTTGAGGAAATTGTCGTTGCTACGCCAAACATCTCAAATCCTCTTATTCTCGTGGCTTGTGCTGAGTGCGGAGTAAAGAATATATATAAAATCGGCGGAGCGCAGGCAATAGCCGCTTTTGCGTACGGAACGGAAAGCGTTGAAAGAGTGGATTTGATAGCAGGTCCCGGAAACGTATTCGTAACCCTTGCAAAGAAACAAGTGTTCGGCGACGTTGCGGTGGATATGATTGCAGGTCCCAGCGAGATACTCGTGATTGCGGACGACAGCGCGAATCCGAAACTTGTGGCGGCAGATATGCTTTCTCAGGCAGAACACGACGAACTTGCAGCGTCCATACTCGTAACGACGAGCGGTGAACTTGCTGCGGCGGTGCAGAAGGAAATCGAAGAGCAGACAGAAGCCGCTCCCCGCAAACAGATAATAAGCAAATCGCTTGAGAATAACGGCGCGATAGTGCTTTGCGACAATATCGACGAGGCAATAGAAGTGGCGGACAGAGTTGCGCCCGAACATCTTGAAGTGTGTACGAAAGACGCTCACGACGTTGCGCTGAGGTTGAAAAACGCGGGAGCGATATTTGTGGGAAATTACAGCCCCGAACCTCTCGGCGATTATTTTGCAGGACCGTCGCACGTACTTCCGACGAGCGGCAGCGCGAGATTCAGCAGCGTGCTGAGCGTGGATACGTTCATGAAAAAGACAAGTTATATCGCATACGACAAAGAGGACCTTCTTTGCGGCGCGGACGATATTATCGCAATAGCTCACAGCGAGGGCTTTTACGCTCACGCGAACACTATCATAAGGAGAAAAGGAAAATGAACAGAACTGCAACAATAGAAAGAAAGACAAAAGAAACTGAGATTAAACTCACGGTAGGTCTGGACGGTTCGGCTAAAAACGAAATCGATACCGGCATAGGCTTTTTCGACCATATGTTGCAACTCTTTTCCTGCCACTCCGGCATGGATTTGAAAGTCAGCTGCAAAGGAGATACGAGAGTGGACGGGCATCACTCCGTAGAAGATATAGGCATTGTGCTGGGTAAAGCTGTCAATCAGGCTTTGGGCGACAAGATGGGGATAGCGCGCTATGCGAGCAAGACCATACCTATGGACGAATCGCTGGCGACGGTTACTCTGGATATAAGCGGCAGACCTTTCCTCGTGTTCAACGCTCAGTTGACGGGAAAAGTGGGAGATTTTGACCTTGAACTCGTCGAAGAATTTTTCCGCGCAGTTGCGACTTACGGAGGTATAACGATGCACGTGAATCTGCATTACGGCAGCAATTCTCACCACAAAGCCGAGTGCATTTTCAAGGCATTTGCCCGTGCCGTCAAAGAGGCGGTAACTATTGTGGGAACAGAACTTCCTTCGTCAAAAGGACTTATCGAATAATGATTGCTATAATTGATTACGGTATGGGAAATCTGCGCAGCGTGCAGAAGGCTTTTGAGTTTCTGGGTTGCGACGCTGCCGTTACCGACAGTGTAAAGTCGCTGGCAAACGCATCTCATATAGTATTGCCGGGGGTTGGAGCTTTTCGCGACGCTATAGACGCGTTGAGAAAAAAAGACCTGGACGAAGTGATTAAACGCGAAGTCGCAAAGGGAAAACCCTTCCTGGGTATTTGTCTGGGCATGCAGATGCTTTTTGACAGAAGTCTTGAGGACGGAGAATATAAAGGACTCGGACTGATAGGCGGTGAAGTCGTAAGGTTCGATACAGACCTCAAGATTCCGCATATAGGCTGGAATACGCTTTTTTACAATAAAAAAACTGCTTTGTTTGACGGTGTGGACGACAACAATTTTTATTTCGTTCACAGTTATCATGCGGATAAAGTTGCGAAAGAAGACGTTGAAACCACATGCGTTTACGGCTATGAATTTGTGGCAAGCGTAAACAGAGAAAACGTCTGGGGCGTACAGTTTCACCCTGAAAAAAGCGGAGATACCGGACTCAGATTGCTTAAAAATTTTGGAGATATAAAATAATGATTTTATTCCCGGCAGTAGACATACTGGACAACCGTGCAGTAAGACTTTTGTACGGTGAACGCGACAAGGTTACCGATTACGGCGACCCGGCAGAACTTGCAATAAAGTGGGTTCAGTCGGGAGCAGAATATCTGCACGTCGTCGACCTCAACGGTGCTTTCGACGATTCTGCAGTGAACAGGGAAACCCTCAAAAGACTGATAAAAGAGGTGAAAATCCCCGTTCAGCTGGGCGGTGGAATAAAAACCCTCGACAAAATAAAATTCTACCTCGAAGAAGTGGGCGTAACGCGCGTAATAGTGGGTACCGCCTGCGTAACCGCTCCCGAAGTCGTGGACAAGGCGTGCGCGCTTTACGGCAACAAAATTGTTGCGGGTATAGATTGCAAGGACGGTTTTGTCGCTATCAAAGGCTGGGTGGAAAAAAGCAGTCTGACCGCAGAAAAAGTCGCTCTCGATATGAAGGAAAGGGGCAGCGATACCGTTGTTTTTACCGATATAAGCCGCGACGGCGCGCTGACCGGCGTCAATGTGGACGCTACTGCTGCGCTGGCTGAAAAAACGGGTATGAATATAGTTGCGAGCGGCGGTATGAGTTCGCTTGACGACATTGAAAAGCTGATGAGAAAAAACGTTTACGGTGCGATACTCGGCCGCGCGATTTACAACGGTAACATTGACGTGGTTAAAGCGTTAAACATCGTAAAAAGAGGTTGAAATGCTGGCAAAAAGGATAATTCCGTGTCTTGACATAAATAAAGGACGCGTGGTTAAGGGCGTAAATTTTGTAAATCTCGTAGATGCGGGCGACCCGGTCGAAGTGGCAAAGACTTACAACGCAATGCGCGCGGACGAAATCGTCTTTCTCGACATAACGGCGTCGCACGAAGGTCGCGCGACTATGTATGACGTGATTTCAAAAGCGGCGGAACAAGTGTTTATACCGCTTACAGTCGGCGGAGGAATTTCGAGTGTGGAACACTTCCGCAATCTTCTCAACCTCGGCGCGGATAAAATAAGCGTCAATTCAGCTGCTGTAAGAAATCCTGATTTGATAACTGATGCGGCGATGAAATTCGGCAGACAATGCGTAGTAGTTGCGATTGACGCAAAGCGCAACGATAAAGGCAGTTTTGACGTCTACCTGAACGGCGGAAGAATAAACACGGGCAAAGACGCGATAGACTGGGCGATTGAGGCTGAAAGGCGCGGTGCGGGCGAGATACTTTTGACAAGCATGGATTGCGACGGAACAAAAGCAGGTTATGATATTGAACTGACAAAAAGAGTCGCAGAGGCGGTCGGGATACCGGTAATCGCAAGCGGCGGTGCCGGAAATATGCAGCATTTCAAAGACGTTCTTACCGACGGAAAGGCAGATGCGGCTCTCGCTGCGTCGCTCTTCCATTTCGGAGAACTGGCAATAGCGGACCTCAAGAACTATCTCGCGCTCAGCGGAGTGCCGGTGAGGATGTAAGGGTAAGAGTTTGCATAATCGTAAAGCCGTCTTGTTTGAACAACGTCATTTGAGGCGGCACGATTTAACGGATAAGGTTGCGGTACGTAAAACATTATTGCAGACCGTTGAGCGGGAACGTTAATACGGCGCGGATACGAAAAAAGCGCAATGATGAAAACGCTTGAAATGCGTAATCAGTATATTAAGATATAAGAATAAAATGTGTCCTGAGTTGGTTGCCGAAAGGCATGATTACGCTAAGGACGGAACTTATACAAATAAATAATATCAATTAAGAAAGTAAAAAGACGAGAGGAAAAATGACAGAATTTAAATTTGACGAGAAAGGATTGATTTGCGCAATCGCTCAGGACGCCTATAACGGAGAAGTCCTTATGCAGGCATATATGAATAAAGAGGCTCTTGAAAAGACTCTTGAAACAGGTTACGCACACTACTACAGCAGGTCGCGCAAATGCCTTTGGAAAAAGGGAGAAACTTCAGGACATACTCAAAAGGTGATGCGTATGTATTACGACTGCGACTCCGACTGCGTTCTTATGCAGATAGACCAGCAGGGGGCGGCGTGCCATACGGGCAACAGAAGTTGTTTTTACAGACAGCTCAAGGAGTTTGAATTCTGTCCCGACTACAAAGTTGTCTTTGAAGACGACAAGACGATTAAGGACCGCGCCGAAAATCCCGTCGAAGGTTCTTATACCAATTATCTTTTGAATAAAGGTACTGAAAAAATATGCAAAAAGATAGGCGAAGAGGCAACTGAAACGGTTATCGCCGCTTGTAAAGATAAGAAAGATGAGCTTGTGGGAGAAATTTGCGACCTCGTATATCACACTCTCGTGCTGATGCAGGATAAGGGCGTTACGATGCAGGACGTATTCCACGAAATGATGAGAAGAAAGGGCAAAGCTCCCAATCCCAAGTACGCAAAAGACAATATTGTTTCCAACAGCGAGCAGATAAAAAACAAAGAGTAAGTATAACGGCGTTAACGCGAATTTATGCGCGTCCGAAAACGTCTGATAAAACAGGTTGTAAGAACATAAACCGTTGACGCTCTTTTGAATAAAAAGTCAGAAACATAAATCCCGCAAAGTTGAGCGGGGTTTATTTTTATATTATCGATACTTAATAATAATTAATAATAATTTAAAATAATTGAAAATATTCTAAATAGATTTTTATTGAGCAACAAAATCAGAGCTGATTTGTAATGACGCATAAAGCTTATTTTGACAGAATTGTCTGAAGAAAGAGGTTGTGTTTAAAAGTTTGCAGGACGGCGGATGTATTGTCTGAAGACGCAATAGTCGCAAGAATATCGATATTGACTTTTTATAAGTGTGAAATTATACTTTAAGTAAAGAAGTAGTGTTTTGCGGAAAATGCGTCGGAGATACAAAACCGCCGCATCGGCTTGAAATCATATCTGTATTGTTTGCAGAGATAATCGGTTCGGATACGAGATGTATTTATGGATTTATGGATACTATAAAATTCAATTATCTTCTGAATAAATCTTTGACAGACAAAGAGGCGTTTTCCGCTTTGTATAAATATTATTATCCCAGAATAATCCTCCATATTAAGAGAACTTATCCAAAAGCGGACGCAGAAGAAGTCGCTCAGGAGTTTTTTCTCAATTTGTTAAAAAGAAAGAGCGTTAAATTTGTTAAAAATCCTGTTTCGTGGATTTATGCGTCGTGTAAAAACATAATCGTAAAAAATCACGCTAAAGAGTGCGCTGAGATTTCGGTAGAAGACAATTTTTTTGAAAAATCGTTTTTTTCTTGTCTGACATCACCTGATTTCGTGTCGGAGTTTGAATACAAAACGCAGGTGCAGAAAATTTTTGAACAAATCGACGATGAAGACAGCAAAAAAATCGTTTATCTGTACTACTGGGAGGCGTACAATCTCAGGGAAATTGCGCAGCTTGTCGGGCTGAAAGAGTCGACGGTAAGACAAAAACACAGACGAGCGTTAAAAAAAATAAAAAAAAGCGTATCGGATTGAGTAGTTTTTGACTCTTAATATATCGGACACGTAAAACAATATGTCAAAACAGTAAAAATATCCTTATAAATAACATAATCGGCACAGAGGACGGTTGTATGAAAAGAGATAAAGACCTGGAAAAAATTGCGGATAAGAGCATTGAAAATATGCTCAGCGACGATTTCCATGCAAAATTGATGAACGAGTACGACAATAAACCTGTAAAGAGCGGCGACGCTTTGAAAAAAGTCAGGCTTATAGCGATGTTTTCTTCGCTGTGTATAGTCGTTATACTCGCCGTGATTATTCCTTGTTGTATTTGGCTTTGGAACGCTCAAGGCGGCGACGATACCGTGCCTGAAAAATATTACTCTTGCGACGACGAGCTGAGCGTCGATGCCGTTCTGGACGACGTGAACGCAGCTCTTGCAGGGTATCGCATAAAACCCGATTACGTTACGTCAATAACTTTCGTAAAGGATTCTGTCAGCGGGGACGGATTGTATTATATCGTCGAAATGCAGGACGGGTTTACTACATGCAGAATAGATTTTGTTATAAATCCGAATTACCGTTATATCGAAGAAACAACCGTTGAAACCGTAAGTGCCGGTGACCTTGAGATAGATTGCCGTAAAAAAACAAATTATGAAGAAGAGTACGCAATTTATACGCATACCGTTTACGGTGAAACCGTGATAGGAAATACGAGAGTGTATTTCAAAGTATACGATACTTTTACCGAAGGCATAGATGACGGTTTTGAAGAGTTTGTACAGAATATTTTTATAAAAACGGACGAGTAGTTGTGTCAGAGTAGATGATAAGTTGTATATTTTGAATCTTTATAAAAATATTGCAGCTTTGTGTAACAAAATACGAATTTATCCGCTCTTTGTTATTGGAAGCAGATAAAACGAAGCAGCCGCTCTGAATTGAAGAGATAACCATCGACAGGATTGTAAAACGGCATTGATTTCAGATTTAAATGTGCTTATGCGGATACGGGAGGAGTTGACATGAAAAGGAAATTGTTTTGGCTTTTGGTGATTATATTGATGTTTGCGTCGGTTTTTCTGTCTGCCTGCGAATTTTCCATGAACGAATTTCAATACGGAGTTTTCATAGCAACAGGCGGAAATGCCGATTTGGCGCAGGGAGAGCCTGTTGACTGGTGTGCAATCATAGGCGATAAAATGACAGTTTCCGATGCCGACGGTCTTAGAACCTTCGTTCTGCAAAAGGATAAGGGGAAACATACCACAAACGGCAACATCGCCGTTTCTCTGTCAGAGAATACGCTTACGATTGACGACAACGGCCAGACTAAACAGTATGACTTAAGCGGAGAATACGAATATTCTGAATATTCTCAGGAATCAGCTATTCCCGTTCTTGAGGCGGAAACGGTTTCTCTGAACGGTAAAACATACGTTTCTCTGACAGGCAGTTACGACGATTATATCGCAGACGGTATAAAAGTTGAAATCAGAAAAGCGGGAGAAGAAGAATATGCGTCATATCCTGCGGATTTTGAAATGACAAACGGTTTGTCATTAACAATTCCTTCCGACGAATTTTCTCGCGGCGATAATCTGATAAGACTTTGCAATTCTGTCGAATATCCTATGATTGACGACGACAAAAATCTGTTTATGAAATCGGCGTCGGGCAGTATAGAATATAAAGTTACCGTCGATGAAAACGGCAATATTACTTATCTGCAAAGCAACAGCGTTCTTGAAAACGGAGTTTATGAGTTTGCATATTCAGACGAATTTATGACCGCAGAAGAAAAGGATTATTGCTATCTCGTCGTTATCGACGATATGCTTACAGAAAGCTTTAAAGGCGGAAAAAGTATTTATTATCTCAGCGACGTTGACGGCGTTTATTCTATGAAATTCAATACTCCCGACAATAACGTGAGTAGGTCGTTTACCGTAAAGAACGGGATTATTACGATGTCTCGAAACTATACTGAAAAAGTAATTCAATTTAAAAAAGACGACCGATACGTTTATTCTGAAGAGCCGGTCGTACTTGAAAAACCGGTCGTTCAGCAATACCGTGTGGAAAATTACTATTCAGAACAGTATTTGTGGTTCAATTTATTTGCCCTCGATGTGTATTATCCTGTCGGAGTCAAAGTAGAAACAAAAAAGGCAGATTCGGCTGATTATGAATATTACGACATAGAAGTTCCTTATCAGGCGCAGATATACGTGGACGGAATTGGCGCGGATAACTTTATTGCGGGATTCAATTTCGTCAGGATTTGCAACGTCGGCGCGCCTGTCCGCAATAATAATTATAAATATTATATGACTGAAGATTCGGATTTTGTTGAATTTATCGTCTTGCTGGACGAAACGGGTATTCAGGTCGGTCCGTACTTTGAAGAGCAGGGATAAAACAAATTTGTAAAATACGATAACGGTATCTTAAATAGTAATGAGAGCGTATTTATTATGTTGAAATCAGTATCTGTACGCTCTTAAAATCGGAAAAATAATAATCAATAAAATAAGGCAACCTGAAAACAGGCTGCCTTTTCTCTATAAGGAATAATAATGATAATTACATGACGTGTCGATTTTTCGGACGCAAGAAGAGAAGTTTCGCCAGGACTGAATAATGTCGGGTGTCGAGCCTGATTTACGTTTTTTGAGTTGTTATTCTCTTGTCTGTGTAAAAAGAATAGGCGCAAGGATTTTACGGCGAAAATTGGAAAAAGAATAAAACCGCATACAAAAACAGCAAATAATAAAATATTTCAAATTATTGCAAAAATCCTATTGATTTTTATATTTAGTTTGATTAAAATAGATATGTAACTTCGGAGATATAGCTCAGTTGGTTAGAGCGCTGTGTTCACATCGCAGAGGTCGCGGGTTCGAGCCCCTCTATCTC
>CALWHB010000045.1 GCA_944380275.1 uncultured Christensenellaceae bacterium
CTTGCCGGCAGCGAGGTAAAGTCTGTAAGACAGGGGCATATCAATCTCAAGGACGCTTTCTGCATTGTCCGCGACGGGGAGATGTGGCTTGTCAATTGTCATATCACGCCTTACGAGAAAGGCAGCTATTTCAATACCGAGGCGACGCGTACGAGAAAATTGCTGTTGCGCCGTCATGAGATAGACCGTCTTCGCGGCAAGGTTGAGCAGAAGGGCTTTACTCTGGTGCCGACAAAGGCTTATTTCAAACAAGGGCTTGTCAAGATAGAAGTGGGGCTTGCGCGAGGCAAAGAACTGCACGACAAACGCGCCGTCGAGGCGAAGAAAACGGCAAAACGCGATATTGAAAGGGCTATAAAAGAGCATAATCTGAGAGGATAAAAATTTTCCGCCATACGGCGAAAAGGAGATAATATATGAAAAAGATAGAAACCACCTGCGTTCACGGCGGCTACGTTCCCAAAAACGGCGAACCCAGACAGACGCCGATTATACAAAGCACGACGTTCAAATACGATTCAAGCGAGGAAATGGCAAAACTGTTCGACCTTGAGGCGTCCGGATATTTTTACAGCAGACTGCAAAACCCTACCTGCGATTACGTTGCGGCTAAGATAGCTCAGCTGGAGGGCGGCAGCGCGGCAATGCTGACTTCTTCGGGACAGGCGGCAAACTTCTATGCGGTATTCAATATCGCGACCTGCGGCGACCACGTCGTGGCAAGCTCTACCATTTACGGCGGAACATACAATCTTTTTGCCGTTACAATGAAGAAAATGGGCGTTGAATTCACTTTTGTCGCTCCCGATTGCAGCGAAGAAGAACTCAACGCGGCGTTCAGACCCAACACAAAGGCGGTTTTCGGCGAAACAATCGCAAACCCGGCGGTAAACGTACTCGATATAGAGAAATTCGCAAAGGCGGCTCACGCTCACGGCGTACCGCTCATTGTGGACAATACCTTCGCTACTCCCGTCAACTGCCGTCCGATAGAGTGGGGAGCTGACATAGTTACGCACTCTACGACAAAGTACATGGACGGGCACGGCTCTGCCGTGGGCGGCGCAATAGTGGACAGCGGCAAGTTCGACTGGATGGCGCATGCCGAAAAATTCCCCGGACTTTGCAAGCCGGACGACAGCTATCACGGCATAGTCTATGCCGAAAAATTCGGCAAAGAAGGCGCGTTTATCACAAAGGCTACCGCTCAGTTGATGAGAGATTTCGGTTCCGTACAGTCGCCTCAGAGTGCGTTTTTGCTCAATCTCGGGCTGGAAAGCCTGCACGTCAGGATGCAAAGACATTGCGAGAACGCGCAGAAGATTGCGGAATTTTTGCAGTCGCACAAGAACGTATCGTGGGTCACCTACTGCGGACTCAAGGGCGACAAGTGCTACGAACTGGGTCAGAAATACCTCAGCAACGGCTCTTGCGGCGTACTCAGCTTTGGAGTAAAAGGCGGAAGAAAAGCGGCTGAAAAGGTAATGGACAGCCTCAGGCTTATACCTATCGAAACGCACGTTGCGGACGCGCGCAGCTGCTGTCTGCATCCCGCAAGCGCGACTCACCGCCAGATGAACGACGAAGAACTCGTTGCGGCGGGAGTAAAGCCGGAACTCATAAGACTTTCGGTAGGCATTGAGAACATCGACGACCTTATAGCAGATATAAAACAAGCACTCGACGCGCTGGATAAATAATAAAATTACCCTTTGAGGGTGGGAGAGAAATATGCCCATAGTTATACCTAAGAGCCTGCCTGCATTTGACATACTGAAGAAGGAAAACGTATTCGTTATGCCCAAACTGCGCGCTATGACGCAGGATATACGACCGATAGAGATAGCCATCGTCAACCTGATGCCCACGAAGATAGAAACCGAAACGCAGCTTATGCGCCTTCTGGGAAACTCTTCTCTTCAGGTGAACGTAACGCTTGTCAATACCGATACGTATAAGAGCAAGAATACGCCGCTTGCTCATATGCAGAAATTCTACAAGACTTTCGAGGAAATAAAGCAGCTGCATTTCGACGGTATGATAATCACGGGCGCACCCGTCGAAACCATGCCTTTCGAGCAGGTCGCTTACTGGGAAGAGCTTGAAAAAATAATGGACTATGCGGATAAGAACGTAACGTCCACGATATACATCTGCTGGGGCGCGCAGGCGGGACTCAAGTATCATTACGGGATAGAAAAACACGAACTGCCCAAAAAGATGTTCGGCGTATACGAGGCAAAGCCCTGCGACGATACAGAGCCTCTTCTCAAAGGTATGGACGATACGGTTTACATACCTATGTCAAGGCATACGGATATTGACTGCGACGCCGTTATGAAAGACGAAAGACTCAAGGTGCTTGCTTACGGCGACGACTGCAAGATTGCGATAATAAAGAGCCTCGACAACAAGAAATTCTTCTTCCTCGGACACAGCGAATATGACCGCGACACGCTCAAAAACGAGTATCTGCGCGACCTTGACAAGGGACTGGACATAGACCCGCCGCGCAATTATTTCGTCAACGGCGACGTAAACAGGATAGAAGTGAAGTGGAGGAGCACCGCAAATCTGATATATTACAACTGGCTCAACTACTACGTATATCAGGTAACGCCTTACGACCCGTACGCTCAGGACGGAGGAAAAGAGGACTGATTTTCAGACTTCTGACGTAAAACGGGATTGGCGGCATAAAACCGCAATGACTGCGAAAAAAGATTGACGGTTTAAAAGATTGACCGTCTGAAAATACAGGATTGAAAAAGGATATTAATCAGTTGAAAAATAAACGCGCCCCGATACGGGCGCGTTTTGCTTTATAAAGCAATCCTTCCGCCTGCTGTTAATTTTGCGTATCTGCCGTTTTTAAAACATTTACAATTATATAGTTGTAAAATTACCGCGCGCAATGATATAATATCTGCGTGAAAAAATTATCATACACGCGCGCAAAACGCGTTTGAAGGAGATTGTTATGAACAAAATGTCCATTAAAGACGTTGACGTAAAGGGCAAGCGTTGCCTTGTCAGAGTTGATTTCAACGTACCGATGAAAGACGGCGTTATCACTGACGATACCCGTATAACCGGCGCGCTCCCCACCATCAAATATCTGATGGATAACGGCGCAAAAGTTATTCTTTGCTCTCATATGGGCAAACCTCACAGCATTTTCAGCGCAAGCGTTTCGCTGAACAAGAAAGAGAAAAAGGCGGTCGAGGCTCTTCCCGAAGAAGAAAGAGCTGCGGCTAAACAGGCTTATATCGACAAGGCTCTCGCAAGCGAACCCAAAAAACTCACACTCAAGCCCGTTGCGGACAAACTCAACGAGTTGCTCGGCGGCAAGGTTGCGTTTGCTAAAGACGTTGTAGGTCCTGACGCTCAGGCAAAGGTTGCCGCTTGCAAAGAAGGCGAGTGCGTACTTCTCGAAAACCTGCGTTTCCACGCTGAAGAAGAGGGCAAAGAGCTTGAGTTCTGCAAAAAACTCGCAAGCTACTGCGACATTTACGTAAACGACGCTTTCGGCACGGCTCACCGTTCTCACGCGTCCACCGCTGCTATCGTAGAATACGGTCTGGTAAAAGTTGCCGTATGCGGTTTCCTTATTGAAAAAGAACTCAACGTCATGGCAAAGGCTCTCGAATCTCCCGTACGCCCGTTCGTGGCGGTGCTGGGCGGCGCGAAAGTTGCAGACAAACTCAAGGTCATCGAAAACCTGCTTGAGAAATGCGACAGCCTGATAATCGGCGGCGGTATGGCTTATACCTTTGCGGTAGCTCAGGGCAAAGAGGTAGGCACTTCTCTCGTAGACAACGAGAAAGTTGATTACTGCAAGAGCATGCTTGAAAAGGCTGACAAGCTGGGCAAGAAGATTTATCTGCCCGTAGACGCAGTCGTGGCAAAGGCGTTCCCCGACCCCATCGACGCAAAGATAGACGTGAAGGAAGTTTCAATCGACGCAATCCCCGCAGACGAAATGGGACTTGACATCGGCAGCAATACGAGAGAACTTTTCGCAAGCGTTATAAAGGGCGCGAAGACTGTTATCTGGAACGGACCTATGGGCGTATTTGAAAATCCGACCCTTGCAGAAGGCACTATCGCGGTTGCTAAAGCTATGGCAGAGGCAGAGGACGCAATCACCATTATCGGCGGCGGCGACAGCGCGGCGGCTGTAAAGACTCTCGGTTTTGCAGACAAGATGACTCACATTTCCACCGGCGGCGGCGCGTCGCTCGAACTGTTTGAAGGCAAGATTCTCCCTGGTATCGCATGCCTCAACGACAAGAAATAATTATTACGGAGATATAAATATGAGAAGACCTATTATTGCAGGAAACTGGAAAATGAACAATACAAAGGCGCAGACCTATGCGCTGCTCAACGACCTCGTTCCGCTCGTAGCGGACGCTGAGGCAGAAGTAGTTATCTGCGTGCCTTACACCAGCATCTGGGCGGCAGGAGAGGCTATCAAAGGCACCAATATCCACCTGGGCGCAGAGAACGTACACTGGGCAGAAAAGGGAGCTTTTACCGGCGAAATCAGCGCGGATATGCTGCTCGAACAGGGCGTTGAATACGTCATTATCGGACACAGCGAACGCCGTCAGTACTTCGGTGAAACAGACGAAACCGTCAACAAGCGCGTGCTGACCGCTCTCGCAAAGGGACTCAAGCCTATCATCTGCGTAGGCGAAACTCTTGAAGAGAGAGAAGGCGGCAAGGTGGAAGAAGTTCTCGTAAGACAGACCACCGAGGCTCTCAAGGGCGTTGACAAAGACCAGCTTGACAAAATCGTCATCGCGTACGAACCCGTATGGGCAATCGGCACCGGCAAGACGGCTACCGCACAGGACGCGAACGACACCATCGCAATCATCCGCAATACCGTTGCGAAACTGTACTGCCCCAAGTGTGCAGAAGAAAAACTCCGCATCCAGTACGGCGGCTCTATGAACCCGAAGAACGCAAAAGAGCTGATGGCTATGCCTCAGATAGACGGCGGACTTATCGGCGGCGCATCGCTCAAGGCAGTCGATTTCTCTCAGGTCGTAAAGTACAACGGCTGAAAGGATAAGGCTGAATAAGAACATATAAGACTAATATAAACCGTCCTTAAAGGGGCGGTTTTTTTGCATTATTCAAAACAGATTATACAAACAATACATTATAATAAAAATATATATTCGTCTGAAGTAAAAATAATCCGGTTAGATAAATCGCAGAAAACGGGTCAAAAAATGCTCTGAGGTAGATGGTTTTAAAAAAGTAATACGTATTCGGTTTTCTTTTAAAATATCTTTCAAAAATTTTCTGACATAAAACAAGACGGTACCTAATCGACAAAAAAAGAGCCCGATTAAATGAGAATAAAAAAATCAGCCTCTGATTTTTGCGTCTGAGTTTTTAGATACATACTACTTAGATAATCCGGAAAAGTGGCTTGAAAACCACGTTGTGGCGTGATTAATCAGACCTTCCTACAAGTTCGTCTATGGAAATGTCAAAAATATCGGCAATTGCAATCAGAGAATCCAAGTCGGGTTCTATTTTGTCCGATTCCCAGTAAGAGATTTTACGTTGAGTAGTTTTGAGCAATTTTGCAAGTTCGCTCTGTGTCAATGAAGACGAAAGACGGTATTCCTTAAGATTTTTAGAAAAACTGTTTTTCATATCTCTATTATGATATAAAAGAGCAAAAAAAGTTGACACAGATAAAAATTGTCTATATAATATGGTTATATAATAGATAAGTATTATCTAAGAACTTAAGGAAAAGGAAAAGGTTTCATGTCAAGGAAAAGAGAAATAAAAACAAATGAATAACAAAACATGCAGGACGAAAAATGAAAAGATTATCGCCTTGAAGACAGCTTTAAACCAAACAAAACCTATCTGATAACGTTTCAGATACTGCAAGCGTTGATACCTGCGGCTGTTGCGGTAACGCTTATTTTGCTTACGGTACTTCCCATTTGTGCGGGGCAGAGTATTATGACAATTGCTGTTGAGTATGTCAAAGAAGAAATATCGGGAAAAGAAGAGATAATGTTCTGTTGTTTCGGGCAGGTAAACGTCGAAAAACCCAAGGGTTCGATTTTCGGCAAATTATCCGAGGCTTTCAAATAATAAGTTTGCAATATTTAAAAATACATAAGGAGGGATAATATGAAAACAAAAATATTTTTAGTATCCGTGTTGATTATCGCGCTTTCAGTTATGCTTACAGCGTGCTTTCTCGAAAACGGTTTGTTCGGAGGTAGCGAAGATGAAACAACGCAGAATCAGCCTGAATACGAGTTTACGCAAAACGAAGAAGGAAATTATGACTTGTCGGGATACAAGGCTGTGAATAACAGTAATCTTGAAATCCCTTCTGAATACAACGGCAAGCCGGTAACGGGGATAAGGAAATCCGCTTTTGACAATTGCAAAACTTTCAATAACGTAACTATTCCGTCAACTGTCAAATGGATAGAAAAAGACGCGTTCAGATATTCGTTTATCAATGGCGAATTGCATATAGAAGACTTTACCGCATGGCTCAGTACGGATTTGGGAAGTTATGTGTCTAATCCCATGGTGTTTACCGGCGAGGTGTATTTCGGCGAAGAAAAGCTGTCAGACACGCTTGTGATACCTTCGTCTGTAAGAGAGATAAAACCGTACACTCTCGCAGGTTTCAGAGGAAAGACAATTGAAGTTTCAGAAGGAGTTCAGACGATAGGAGAAGGAGCGTTTTATAAGTGTGCGGATGTCACGTCGGTTACGCTCCCCTCAACCTTGAAGACCGTGGGAGCAAGTGCTTTTGATTTGTGCAAAAATATCGCAAACGTATACATCGCAGATATAAAAGCGTGGTTGGACATCGACTTCGGCAACGTGAAATCAAATCCCATGGCAGAAGTAAAAAACGTATACGTTGACGGAAAAGCGTTGAAGAACGTTACGATTCCCGAAGGTACCGAAGAAATCAAACCTTACGCTTTTTACAATGCTGTCACTCTCGAATCGGTACAGATTCCTTCCTCTGTAAAAAAGATAGGAGAAAGAGCGTTCTCAGGCTGCGTCGGACTTGCCTTACTCAACTTGCCGCAGGGAGTGAGCGTTATAGGAGAAAGTGCGTTCGCCTATTGCAGCGAATTGAGAGAGGTCGGACTGCCTTCGAGTCTGACTGAAATAGGCATAAGTGCGTTTTACGGTACGGTTAAACTGGAAGAAGTTGCAATCTACGACCTGGAGAGCTATCTCAAAATCAACTTTACCGGCAGCAGCGGATTGTTGACTAACGGTGCCGGACTTTATTATAGTTATGGTGAAAAAATCACCGTGCTGGAAGTTCCGGACGGTATTGAGAGAATAAACGACTATGCTTTTGAAGGAGCTGCGTTCAGAGAAGTGAAGATACCTGAGGGAGTAGAGTCGATAGGAAGAAGAAGTTTTGCCGTATGTTCGATGCTGAACACGGTAACGTTGCCTGGCAGTATTAAAACGATAGGCGACATGGCGTTTTACGACTGCAGGACATTGTCGACGATAAGTTACGGCGGAACGCAGTCGCAATGGGAAAAAGTGTCGAAAGGTCTGTACTGGAGTTTCAACGCAATGTATCAGATTGAGTATAATTAATTCTTCAGCAAACAAAAAGCGCATCAAAAATGCGCTTTTTGTTTGCTTTGAAACTCACGGCAGGAATAAAGAACTGAGGCTACGGTTGCATGCGATATTTTCCCGAAAAGTGCAAAAAACTCGCCTGAATTTATATGGACATAGCGTTAAAAGAGCGGTTAAAATATAATTGCAGGCAAATATCTGCGTTTTGAGGGGATTTATGAAGGAAAAGACAAAAAACAATATTTTTATTTCGCTTATCGCACTTGCGGTGGTCGTCGTTTCTCTGGCATTGTTTTTCGGCGCGTACGCGCTCTGTATGTTCTGCGGCGATACCGCGATAACGCTTGACCTGACAAAAAAATATCAGACGATTGAGGGATTCGGCGCGTCGTCTGCGTGGATATATCAGGATATGGATAATCTTGAACCCGCTTTGCAGGACGAGGCTATGGAACTGCTTTACGGCGACAGCGGACTTATGCTCAATACGTTCAGATACAATATCGGCGGCGGCAGCAACGAGATAGGCGGTTACGGCGAGGGGTCGCTCAACGGTACGAACAGCTATTTCAAAGCGGAGCGGTTTACGGGCGATTATTCTGCATTTGCTGATAAGGACAATTACGATTTTACAAAATGCGCGGTCGTGGACGGGATGTTTGAGCAGACTCTGGCAAAGGGTAATATCACTCACGTCGTGTTTTTTGCCAATTCTCCGCACTATCTTATGACTCTGAACGGCAAGACGCACGGAGAAAAGGAATACGACAACAACCTGAAGGAAGAGGCTTACGGTGCTTTTGCCGATTATCTTCTGATAAGCGCAGGTTATCTTTACGAGAACATAATCTGCAAGTACAACCCCGATATAAAGGTATATATAAGCCCCGTCAACGAGCCGCAATGGAAATGGGGCGGCGCGGCGGCGGGTCAGGAAGGCTGTCATTACGACCCGGAGCCGCTGGGCAAATTTTACGACGTTTTCCACGACAGGCTCACCGCGTACAACGAAGTTAACGGCACAGATTTTGTCATGGATATTTTCGAGAGCGGAAATTACAAGATGCCGGACTCTTCAAACGTCAAAAAATATCTGAAAGAGTTGTCGAAATACGATTGGTTTGACGATATAGACACGATATCCGTACACTCTTACGGCGCAAACGATTCCGTTTTTTACAAGAGTAATTTTGCAGATTATATGCAGAGCAATTACGAGGGCAAAAAGATAACGGTGTCAGAGTATTGCGTCCTTGAATTCGGCGTCGTAAAGACGATGGATATGGGAATATACAATGCAAAGACTATATTGAGGGACCTCAAATATCTCAATGCGACGGGCTGGAGCTGGTGGCTCAGCGTGTCGCAGGGCGATTATGAGGACGGGCTAGTTTACTGGAACAAGACGCAGGAAGGCAACGTGATAAACAAATACAAGAGATATTACGTGCTGGGGCAGTTTTCGAGATACGTGCCGGAGGGCAGCGTAAGGATTGAGGCGAAATACAGCGATTTTATGGGCTTTAACGGCGTGGAGTGCGTCGCGTTTGAAAGGCCCGACGGCAAAATCGCGCTTATCGTCATAAACGACGGCGGGTCTGAAAGAGAAGTGTCGCTTAGCGGCAATTTTTCCACGGTATGCAAAATTGTTACCGACGAAAATTCAGACTGGAGTGTGTCCGAAGGCGCGTTTGACGGCAAACTTTCGCTTTCGCCTATGTCTGTAACCACTTTTATATTTTCATAAACCTGATTGAGTTGTAAGTTATATATTAAAGGAAACGGCAGGGCGCGCTTGTGCGCCGTGCGTATACGTTGTAAACGGGTCTTAGCTGCGGCGACAGGAGTGTCGTCGCGGTTTTTTACGCTCATGTCCTCGAAAAATTGCGCAAGTCGTATCAGAAACATTGGCGAGAACAGCATTAAACAATATTGAAAAAGCTCCTATGCGTGAAATCCGTATTTCTGAGCCGTTCATTAATATACTTTCAAATAGCAATGCGTAAATAAGCGGATATACGAGATTTGCTTTGAGGAAGAAAGGCAGAGGCATTTGAAAGACGGGGAGGGAGGGGGATAAAAACCGCTAAGTCGACTAAAATAAGAAAGAGCGTTTATTGTAAAATTTTTACAGGCACGGATGAGTAATAATATACAATATGGCAGTTAAAACGGTTTAAATGGGCAAAAAAGCACGAAATAATCTGAAAATTTTACATTAAATGTTGTTAAATTTTTAACATTACTATTTACAAAAGCAAAATTATGATATACAATATCTCTTAGTGGACAAACCGGGTTTTACCTGAAAATCAAATATAAAAGGAGAATCAATATGTCAAGATTTACTTTGCCCAGGGACCTTTACTTCGGGAAAGGCAGCCTGGAAGAACTCAAAAACTTAAAAGGCAAAAAAGCGATACTCGTTATCGGCGGCGGTTCGATGAAGAAATTCGGATTTGTCGACAGAGCTGTAGAATATCTCAAAGAGGCAGGTATAGAAACAATACTGTTTGAAGGTGTAGAACCGGACCCGTCTGTAGAAACCGTTATGAAAGGCGCGGCGATGATGAGAGAATTCGAGCCTGACTGGATTATTTCAATGGGCGGAGGTTCGCCTATCGACGCGGCAAAGGCAATGTGGGTGTTCTATGAATATCCCAAGACTTCTTTCAAGAAGATTCTGACGCCTTTCTCGTTCCCGACTCTGAGGACAAAGGCGAAATTCTGCGCTATTCCGTCCACTTCGGGTACGGCAACGGAAGTTACCGCGTTCTCTGTTATCACTGATTACGCAAAGGGAGTGAAATATCCTCTTGCAGACTTCAATATAACCCCCGACGTTGCTATCGTAGACCCCGACCTTGCGGAAACGATGCCCAAAAAGCTTACCGCTCATACCGGGATGGACGCGCTTACGCATGCGATAGAGGCATACGTTTCAACCGTGGCGCAGCCTTTTACCGACCCGCTGGCTATGGAGGCAATAAAGATTATAGACAAGGATTTGCAGGCAAGTTACGACGGAGATATGAAGGCGCGCGAGAATATGCATTATGCGCAGTGTATGGCAGGTATGGCGTTCTCCAACGCTTTGCTGGGTATTACCCACTCTATGGCGCACAAGACGGGCGCGGCTTTTGAAACCGGACATATCCCGCACGGTTGCGCAAACGCTATATATCTGCCGTACGTTATACAGTACAACGCGGTAAACAAAAGAGCAAAAGAGCGTTATTGCGAAATCGCAAAGGCACTCGGACTCAAAGGAAAGAGCGGTACTGCTCTCGTAAACGCGTTGTGCGACAGAATAAGAGAGATGAACGCTTATTTCGGAATCCCGTCTTCGCTCAAGGAGTACGGTATCAATGAGCAGGAATTCCTCGCAAAGATAGACAGCATTGCAAAACTTGCGGTAGGTGACGCTTGTACCGGTTCTAACCCCAGACCCGTTACCCCTGCAAAGATGAAGGCATTGTTTATGCACGTATATTACGGTACGACTGTAAAAGTCTGAAAAATACAACCTCTTTTATAATAACCTCTTAATTTAGCAATAAGGAATCCGTGAGGGTTCCTTATTGTTTTTACAAAGAGTGCGATTTGCTTTGTTTGAATAAGTATCTTTCGCTTGTGCGGTTATTATGTTCCTTTCACGCATTTATAAGTACTATGCAAAATAGAATATAGTACGGAGAAAGGATTTATGCAATTTTCTGATTTTGACGTAAAAGGAATTATAACAGAGAGAAACGCCATGGTCGTCGACTTGTCTGCAATATCCGAAAACGCAAAAAACATAGTGCGTACGACAGGCAAAAAACTGATAGCGGTAGTCAAAGCCGATGCGTACGGACACGGGGCAGCGCAGGTGATAGGTTCTTTGGAAAAACAGGTAAAGCTGTTTGCGGTCGCAACGGTCGCAGAGGCACTTGAAGTAGCTGCTCTGGGTAAAAAAGCGATGCTGCTTACGCCTCCGTCAGAAGACGAAATGCGAGCATTAGAGGGCAGGAACGTCGCCGTAGCGGTCGAGGACGAACGAGGTGCGCGTCTTGCTGCGAAATACGGAGTTCCCGTACACATCGCGGTGGATACGGGTATGCACAGATACGGTGCAGACTGGCACGACGTGGGCAGTCTGTTGAGAATATGCGACACGCCTTCGCTTAAGACAGAGGGCATATTCACTCACTACTGCACCGCGGATTGCGAAGACGCTGAATTTTCTCTGACGCAGAAAGAGAGATTTGAAAGGACGGTAAGCGTTTTGGGCGCAAGGCGTTTTGAATACGTGCATGCGGCAAACAGCGCGGGCGCGCTCAGGTTTCCTTGCTGCGGAAACGCGGTAAGGGCGGGACTTGCGCTGTACGGTATTAATCCTGCGTTTTGTTATATGCCGCTCAGAGAGGTGTCGCGGTTTTACGCAAAAGTGCTTTTTACAAAAATTCTTTCTGACGGAGAGTCGGTCGGCTATGACCGTGCGTATATTGCAGACGGCGTCAAGAGAATTGCCATACTGGGAGCCGGATATGCGGACGGACTTCCTTACGCTTTAAAAAATTACGGCTCCGTGTTGATTAACGGCTTTATTTGTCCGTTGGTAGGCAAAATCTGTATGGATTGTGCTTTTGCGGATATTACGCATGCAAGGGTGAACGAAGGGGATTATGCCTGTGTTTTTGGAGGTGAAGGAGAAACGGGATATGCTGCGGTTGCGAAAAAGACTGGCAGTATACCGTATGAAATAATGACGAGGATTTCTAAGCGCGTGCCGAGGGTGTATATCTGAATACCGCTTGTTTTAAGACGCGATTGGTAGTATAATATCGGTAAGGATTGTTTTGCGGCAAAACGGCGAAAAAGCCTTTTACGCTAAAAAGGAGAACAACGTGCCAGACGTATCGATAATGATTAAACCTGTGTCCAGTCTTTGCAATATGCGCTGCAAATACTGCTTTTATCACGACGTCGCGTCAAAGCGTGAGGCGTACGGTTTCGGCTTTATGGACGGACGTACCGCTGAAATCCTTATAACGAAAGCGTTTGATTACGCCGGCGGAGGAAACGTTTATTTTACGTTTCAGGGAGGAGAGCCGACGCTTGCAGGACTCGGCTTTTTTCAGAATTTCGTCGCGACGGCAGAACGGACGAATACAGGGGGAAGTCAGGTTTATTATTCTCTTCAGACCAACGGCACGCTGATAAACGAGGAGTGGTGCGCTTTTCTCAAAGAGAAAAATTTTCTCGTAGGGCTGAGTCTTGACGGCAATATGGACGGCAACCGTTACAGGGTGGACGCAAAAGGAGAAAACTGTTTTTCAAAAGCGGTGCATGCGGCAGACCTTATGTCGGAATACGGCGTGGATTTCAACATATTGTCAGTGGTTACCGGCTATCTCGCCGACCATATAGAAGAGCAGTATTCTTTTCTTGTTTCAAAAGGATACAGATACCTTCAGTTCATACCCTGCCTCAGACCTTTCGGGGACAAGTCCGACAATCCGCTATACCTTACGGCAGAACAATATGCGCGTTTTCTCGTAACAGCTTTTAATAAATACGTCAGAGATTATATAAAGGGCAATTACACAAGCGTACGCGGTTTTGACAACTGGGTGCAGATGGCAAGGGGAAACAGGGCGGAACAATGCGGTTATTCCGGCAGATGCTCCCGTCAGTTTGTCGTTGAGGCAAACGGCAACGTCTATCCCTGCGATTTTTACTGTACGGACGAGTACAGACTGGGCAATATCAACCTGATGAGCTTTGATGCCATGGCGAAAAGCCGCAGAGCCGAGGAGTTTTTGAAAGAAAGTTTGTTTATTCCTGAAAAGTGCAAACAATGCAATTACTACGGGTTGTGCCGTTCGGGAGGCTGCAAGCGTCAGAGAGAGAGCGAAGATTACTGTGAATCGTATAAAACTTTCTTTTCGTGCTGTCTGCCGCTGTTCAGAGTGTTTACCGGTTAGTTTTTTGTAAAAATACGCTCACATACGCTTTCTGCTGCAGAGCATCCGTTTTGTCCATAGTTTTTTACATGAATTTTCAAAATTTGCCACAAATCGCGCAATAAAAATTGTATAATTTC
>CALWHB010000046.1 GCA_944380275.1 uncultured Christensenellaceae bacterium
TCAATAAATCCTCATCGGAGAAACACCATGAAAATAATAATAGTTGACGACGAATTGCACGCTTTGCAGCTCTTTCTGTCAGACCTGATCGGTCTTGACATGGAATACAGGTTTTTTAAAGACGACGAAAGCGCGATAATGAAATACGTGGTCTCCGAAATGCCCGAAGCCGCATTCCTTGACATCAATATGCCCGGCATAAACGGAATCGAGCTCGCCTCAAAACTCATCGAGGCTCGCCCGTCGATTAAGATCGTATTTACCACCGGCTTGAACGTTTCGGAAAAAGATCTGCCCCCGGATATCGCAGGCAACACAATCGGCTTCATCTATAAACCGTACGACAGCGACAAAGTGCATTACTTCCTCTCCGAGATAGCGCACAAAGTAAGAAAAATGAACGTCAAGACATTCGGCTCTTTCGATTGCTTTATCGACGACAGGATCGTCAGGTTTTCTTCTGCCAAGTCCAAAGAACTTTTCGCCCTTCTGATTGCTTACAACGGAAAAGCTCTGACCATGAACGACGCAATATCTCAGATCTGGCCGGATACCGGCGTGGATAAAAGCAAGATCTTATACCGCGACGCCGTATGGAGACTGAGGAAAACGCTCAGCGAACTGCATTTTGAATGTGTTAATTTCAAAAGAGCCTGCATGGTGCTGAACAAGGACAACATCGTTTGCGATATGTGGGATTATGTCTCAGGAAAATCGTCTGATTACAGCGGCGAATTTATGAAAAATTACGATTGGAGCATAATCTATCTGTCCTATCTTGACAATCTGAAAGCCTGAGCGGCTCACGGGCACCAATCTCATCTCTTTAAACTGACAATTTTCTTTTGCCCTATTGAAAACAGGATAATTATATGTTAAAATGAACACAAAATATAGATGTTCATTAAAAGAGGTGCGACATGCCTAAGATCCTCGACGTTTCGAGGAAAAAAATACTTGACGTGACCACGGGTTACTCCGCCGCGACGAATACAAAGCCTTATCCGTAAGAAAGATAGCGCAGACGTGTAATATGGCTAAAACATTTCGTCATGGATTATGGTATGAAAAAAATGATGCGGTACAGCGTCTAATAATTATTCCTTTAACACTAAAACAATATCAAAAATATTTTAACGCAATATTTACCGTAAATAAAGCTCATCCAAACAAAATAAAAGATTTGCTTTTGGATTGTAATAAAAAACGAGATGCGTATGATGCACCTATGTGGAAAGAATATATTGCTGAGCCTGTTGAAAGATAATCTCACGTTATATAATCTATCGAGAGGTGTTTATCATACATAAGGCTTCAAATTTTTTACACTAAATTTTAAAGGATATTTAAGAAAATCCCGAAATAATCGTTTGCTAAGAAAAATACGAACCTTGAATTTTCAGGGTTCGTATTATTTGCTCTTGGCGCAGAGAGAGGGATTTGAAAGGAGCAAGGCGACGGAATAGCGAGGAAACGAGCGTCACAAATTCATTGCACGGACTTAAAGCTACGGCAAAGCGAGGCAAAAAACGGCAAAAAAAGAGCAGATTTTTATCTGCTCATTTTTTGACTCATAGTCGAGTCTTTGCAGTGGCGCAGAGAGAGGGATTTGAACCCTCGGTTGACTTTCATCAACACAGCATTTCGAGTGCTGCACCATCGACCTCTCGGACATCTCTGCGTGCTATGATATTGTACAATATCTTTTTCGTTTTGGCAAACATTATTGAAAAAAATTTTAATATGCATAGAAATAACGGTATGCGAAATGTCTGCAAGTAATAGTGCTTTAGGAAATACGCGTTTGGGGTACAATAAAAAATAACGCTTTGAGTGTACGTTATAATACGTTGAGAGCGTGAATAATTTGACAAACTTTTTACAATTCTTTATTATATTTCTGATGATGACGCGGGCAGAAGTAAAATTTAAAATTCAAGGAGAATAATTGTGGAAAGAAAGACGATTAAAGCTGAAATGTGGGATAAGGTGCAGTACATTTTCAAGAACTATTACGACGGTATGATGCATTGCGCTTTTGAATACGAAGGTCAGGTTGACGAGGTCGTTATGCGCAAGGCTCTTAAGCAAGTCGTGGACGGCATTGACGTTCTGCACAGCAGTTTTGTGGCGAGTCCCGTAAATCCTTACTGGGTGGTGAATTACGATTATACTGAGGAAGACGTCCTCAAGGTTGTTGAAGACGACGATTTTATTTCTCAGATTCAGAAAATACTGACGAGGAGAATTGACTGCAAGGGCAAACTTCAGTTTGAATTCACATTGCTTAAAGGCAATGGCAGAAGTATGCTTTGTTTCCTTATAAACCACATGTGTTTTGACGGCAGAGATTTCCTCAGTTTTGGTAAGACGGTTTGTGAAACGTACAACGGGCTTAAAGCCGACCCCTCTTATAAAGCAAAGATAAAAAACGGTACGCGCAGTGCAAAACAGGTTTACCGCGACCTTCCGCCGGAGCTTGCAAAAAAGGCAAAAATGCTTTACAAAAACGTGTCGAGAACCAATATCAAACTCAAGTTCCCGTTCGAGCCTGACAAGGATACGGATAAGTCGCACATAATGAAAGTAGACCTGGAGGCAGAGGCTCTTGAAAAAGCAAGAAAAAGAGGAAAGAAAAACGGGTTTACGGTAAACGACATATACCTTGCGGCGTTCTTCAGAGCGATAGTAAAGTTTTTTAAGGGCGTGGACGGAACCACACCCACAGAAATTACTTCGATGCTTGACTTGCGCAGATATATTAAAGGCAACGATACTGACGGATTTACAAATCTTACGTCATATATGCCTTGCAAACTGACAGATGGTGCGGGCGACAGTTTTGCCGAAACGCTGAAAAGAGTGAGTGCAGCTCTCAAACCGCACAAGGAGAACCCTTTGTTGGGATTATCCGGACTTCCGCTTATGGCACTTGCTTATCAGATTTTCCCGTTTGCCATTTCGCAGCTTGCCGTAAAGATTGGTTATACGAATCCGCTTGTCGGCATGTCCAATATCGGCATAATCAAGAGCGAAAACATCGACCTTGTGGATGCTCCGGCAATAAATGCGTTTATGACGGGTACGGTAAAGTACAAGCCGTATATGCAGGTCGCATGCACGACTTTCAAGGGTGTCGCAACGTTTACGATATCTGAGAGATGTTCTGATAACGACCTGAAAGTCATGAAGGAATTCCTCGAATACATGACGGGGATAATAAGAGATTACGGAGAAGAGAAAATCTGACAAAAGAGAAAAACAAAAAATAAGAAAAAAGCGGCTTGCCGCTTTTTTTATTGTAGAAAACAGGGCGTCAGAATACCGACAGGAAAAAGTCTTGCGGGAAAACGGGATAAGAACGCAGATGCCGACCGTCAAAATTTATGTAAAATGCATAAAGAAGACGAAAACGGGGAGCATACAGGCTGACGACTTAAAAACCGCCGGATACGATTGACGAAAAAATATGTTGCGCGACCGCGTATATATAATATATAATCAATAATATGAAGATTTTGTTTATATGTTCGTCCAATATATGCCGCAGCCCTTACTGCGAATACGTTTTCAAACGCATGGTCAAAAACGACTCGTTGTTGAGCAAGCAAGTAGAAAGCGTAAGGAGCGCGGCTGTATTCAACCGTTCTTTCAAAATTCATCCCAAAGCAAGGCTGGCTTTATTGAGAGAAGGTTTTTCAGAAGAGGAGATTGCCGCGCACAAACCTGCCTTCAAATGGGGCGACGGGTATCTGTTCAGAGAGGCGGACGTCATCATAGGCATGACGCGTATGAACAAGGTTGCGCTGCCTTTGAGATATCACAAAAAATTTGTTACGCTGAGCGAGTATACAGACGGCTTTTATACGACTATCCCTGACCCGTTTCTTATGAAAAACATCGACGACTACTTTGCCGTCATGGATTTGATAAAAGGTTTTCTCGTAAAACTTGCTGACAAGATAAAGTCAGAGAACCGATTTGTTTTGTATGAAATCTAAACCGTCCCTTTTTCCATCTGAGGAAAGAGGGATTTTTTATTGAATCAATTAATGCGGATATCTAAAAAATACTTTTTTCACGGTAACAAAAAAGTATATTGCAGTAATAAAAAGTTATGTGTTTTTGTGATAGATATAAAGGCTGTTTTGTCAATTAAAATTTGGCAAAATATTTTATTTTTATTATAGTAATACTCGTTGACACGGCAAATTCTATATGCTATTCTTTATAAGGCAAATACAAAATAAAGCGACATGCGCCACTATTTACCACAATATATTGTGGTTGAGGCAAAATTGTGCGCACGGGAGGAAATATGTTTGAAACCATTATCAAAAGAGATGGAAGAAGAGTTCCTTACGATATATCGAAGATACAGACCGCTATATCCAAGGCTATGGTGTCCGCAGGCAGAAAGGACGAGCAGGAGTGCGCAAGACTTGCGCGTCTTGTAGAAGAAAGGCTGCTTGAAAAGTACGGCGATTCAGGCAAGAGTCCCACTATCGAAGACATACAGGACATGGTTGAAAAGGTCCTTATGGAAAACGGCTATGCCTATATCGCAAAGAAATATATTCTTTACCGTGCAGAACGTACCAAGTCGCGCGAAATGAACACCGCGCTGATGAGGATTTATAATGAGCTGACTTTTACCGATGCGGGCGACAGCGACATGAAACGCGACAATGCGAACATTGACGGCGACACCGCAATGGGTACTATGCTCAAGTACGGCAGCGAAGGAGCAAAAGACTATTATGAGAAATATATCCTGCCGCCTGAGCAGAGCAAGGCTCACCGCGACGGAGATATCCATATTCACGATTTCGACTTTTATACACTTACGACCACGTGCTGTCAGATAGACCTGATAAAGCTTTTCAAGGGCGGATTTTCTACGGGACACGGTTTTCTCAGAGAACCCAACGATATACAGAGCTATGCCGCTCTCGCGTGTATCGCTATTCAGTCCAACCAGAACGACCAGCACGGCGGGCAGAGCATACCCAACTTCGACTACGGTCTGGCTCCGGGCGTCGTAAAGACGTATAAGAGGCTTTACTGTTCCAACCTTACCAAGGCACTCGAACTCATCGACGACAGCAAGCTTACGCTGGACGACGTAAAGAAAATCGTCGCCGGAATAGAGGCTGAAAAAGGGGTTTATCCCTGCCTTGCAGGCAACGAAGAATACGACAAAGCTGAAAAAGAGGCGTTTAAGGATTTCCCCGAACAGGACTTTGCAAAGGCAAAAGAGTTTGCCACCAGAAAGGCCGCAAGCGAAACGGACAGAGCAACCTTCCAGGCGATGGAGGCTCTTATCCACAACCTCAATACGATGCACTCCCGTGCAGGCGCGCAGACTCCGTTCAGCTCTATAAATTACGGCACGGATACCACTCCGGAAGGAAGGTTGATTATAAAGAACATACTGCTTGCAGAAGAGGCAGGACTCGGTTTTGGCGAAACGCCTATATTCCCGATTCATATTTTCAAGGTCAAAGAGGGCGTGAACTACAACAAGAACGACCCTAACTACGACTTGTTCAAACTTGCTTGCAAAGTCAGCGCGAAGAGGCTGTTCCCCAACTTCTCGTTTATAGACGCGCCGTTCAATCTGCAGTATTACAAACCCGGTCGTCCGGAAACGGAAATAGCTTATATGGGGTGCCGTACGAGAGTTATGGGCAACGTATACGACCCGTCGCGAGAGATTACTTACGGCAGAGGGAACCTCAGTTTTACCTCTATCAATCTGCCGAGGATTGCGATAAAGAGTCAGGGCAATGTCGACTGGTTTTTTGAGGAACTCGAACGCAAAATGGATTTGGTCGTACAGCAGCTCCTTGACAGATTCAAGATTCAGTCAAAGAAGAGAGTGAAGAATTTCCCCTTCCTTATGGGACAGGGGGTATGGATAGATTCTGACAAGCTCGGTCCCAACGACGAAGTGGGCGAAGTGCTGAAACACGGTACTCTCAGCGTGGGATTTATAGGTCTTGCAGAAACTCTTACCGCGCTTACCGGCAAACATCACGGCGAGAGCAAAGAGTCGCTCAACCTCGGTATGGATATAGTCCGTTTTATGAGAGAATACCTTGACAGGATGTCGCAAAAAACCGGTCTGAACTTCGGACTCATTGCTACTCCGGCAGAAGGGCTTTCAGGCAGATTCGTAAGGATAGACAAGAAAAAGTACGGCATTATCCCCGGAGTTACGGATAAGGAATATTACACCAACTCCTTCCACATCCCCGTAGGATACAATATCCGCGCTTTCGACAAAATCAGAATAGAGGCTCCTTTCCACGCGCTTACCAACGCGGGACACATCAGTTACGTTGAACTTGACGGCGATACCGCAAACAACGTAGAGGCTTTTGAAAAGATAGTCAGATGCATGAAAGAGGCAGGCGTCGGTTACGGCTCTATCAATCACCCTGTAGACAGGGACCCCGTATGCGGATATAACGGCATTATCGGCGAGTGCTGCCCCAAGTGCGGAAGAAAGGAAGGAGAGAGCGGTGTTGCGTTTGAAAGGATACGCCGTATCACCGGTTATCTCGTAGGAACGCTTGACAGATTCAACAATGCAAAGCGTGCAGAAGAGCGCGACCGCGTAAAGCACGGCATAAGCAAAGAGGACAAATGACAAAACTGAGAATAGCAGGCACGGTAAACGATTCGATTACCGACGGTCCGGGGCTGAGATACGCAGTATTCGTACAAGGCTGTCCGCATCATTGCAAAGGTTGCCATAATCCGCAGACACACGATTTCGCCGGAGGAAAAGAAGTAGATATAAAAGAACTTCTCGAAGAAGGTCTGCAGAATCCTCTTTTGTGCGGTGTAACGTTCAGCGGAGGAGAACCAATGTGTCAGGCGCGCGCGCTTGCGGAACTTGCGCGGCAATTCCGCAATAACGGCGTGGACGACGTAGCCTGCTATACGGGATATGTCGTCGAGGACCTGCTTGATGGCAAGGTGGACGGAGCTTGCGAACTGCTCAGACAGCTTGACGTGCTTGTGGACGGTCCGTTCGTGCAGGAGCAAAGGTGTTACGACGCAAAGTTCAAAGGTTCTGCGAATCAACGCGTAATTGACGTGAAGGAAACTCTGAAACAGGGCAGGACGGTGCTTTGTGAAGACGAGAGATGGAATTGAATTTGTGAGAGATTAAAATATCAATTGATGTGATAAGCGACACGGGCAGGAAAAACCGGTGTCGCTTTTTTATGTAAAACAAGCTGCGGAGGAAAACGGATGTTTTTTAAACACTTTAACAGGAACGCATTTTTTGCTGCTTAACCGTTTTATCTATAAAAGTCAGCCGTTTTTTGAATAATTTGAAAAAATATTTAAAAAAAGAATTTCAAATAAGTGTCGAGAAGGCAGATTTTTTGCAATACAAGCATTTTCGTGTGCGCTCGCACGCGAGAGGCGCGTGCGAAAAAATATTGGGTATTGCCAAATATCAACTCTTGTGCTATAATTTAGACGTTAAAAACGAAAATTATCAGAGGATAAAAGCAAATGGAAAAAATCGCTATAATCGACCTTGGCTCAAATTCGCTGAGGCTGGTGTTGGTCGACATACTCGAAGGTGGTTATTTTTCGGTAGTCGACGAGTTGAAGGAAACCGTAAGGCTCGCACAGGATATGGAGCTTGACGGTTTTTTACAGCCCGCAAGAGTTGCGCAGACAATAAAAACGCTTAAGATGTTCAGAAGACTTTGCGACGCAAACAGGGTAGAAAAGATTTACGCTTATGCTACCGCAGCCGTGCGCAGAGCAAAGAATCAGAGGGGGTTCCTTGACGAAGTACTTGCAACTACAGGCATCAAACTCAAGGTTCTCGACGACGACGAAGAGGCTCAGCTCGTATATCAGGGCGTAATCAACTCAATGGATATTCCGCGCGGTATAATTATGGATATCGGCGGCGGCAGCACGCAATTTGTATATTACAACAGAAAAAATCTGCTCCAACACATAACGCTGCCTTTCGGCGCAGTCGTTCTCACAGAGATGTTCTCTAAACCCGGCGTTGCGCCGCAGGAAAGAAACAAGATGATTGAGGATTACGTTACAGAACAGCTCAAGAGCGTACCCTGGATGGCAGAAATTTTGCCGGATACAAAGCTGATAGGCGTGGGAGGCTCTTTCCGCAATCTCGGCAAGATTAGCCGTATGCTTAAAAAATATCCGCTTTCAATGGCTCACAACTATGTCGTTACAAATCAGGAGTTCAACGGCATTTACGGCAATATCAAAAACCTCGACCTGGATAAGACTATGAAAATCAAAGGACTTTCCAGCGTCAGAGCAGATATTTTCCCGTCCGCGCTTGCCGCGATAAAGAGCGTGATAAATTATCTCAATCTCGAAGAATTGGTTATTTCGGGCAGCGGACTGAGGGAAGGCGCGATGTTCAAATATGCCGTACCGTCCACCAACGAAAAGCCTATATCTGACGTGTTGGGACACAGTATTTACTCGCTGCTCAATTTCTTCGGAGAAAACATACCTCATGCAGAACACGTATACAATCTCTCAATACAGCTTTTCAAACAGCTCAAGGTTCTGCACAAATTGCCGCGCGCTTACGTAAAGGTGTTGCGTACGGCGGCTATGTTGCACGATTCAGGCAACAGAATAAAATATTACGACCACCACAAACACTCGTGTTATATCATACTCAACAGCAATCTGTACGGCATATCGCATAAGGATTTGGTTATGGCGGCGTTTATGGCATGTATGCACCGCAAGGGCGACGTCAATATGACTGAGTTTATGAGATATCGCGAAATGCTTACCGAAGAGGACATAGACGCGGTGTTCAAGCTGGGAGTTATCGTGAGGATAGCAGAAAGTCTTGACAGAAGTATGAGCGGCGTTATAAAGACGATAACCTGCGACGTTCTCGGCGACAGCGTCATAATGAAGACGGACAGCGAAGGAGCGGAGTGTTCGCTTGAAATCAAAGACGCAATGACAAGCATACAGGACTTCAAGAGGGCGTACAAAAAACAACTTCAGATACTGTAAAAAACGGAAAACGAGGGCGTTTGCCTTCGTTTTTTTGTTATATAAAGCAAATAAAACGTATCGTGAACCGTTTACCGTGTTCATAATGTGCGGTTGGCGGCTATTTTGCATTGACTCGGCAAAGTCGAAAAATATGCTTGTAAACACACGCGCATTATGTTAAAATAAATTTATTATAAGTGTTCTCAAACGAACAGTTACGGAGAGGGTATTATGGCAGAAGAAGTCAGAGAATTGGAAAAAGCAGCTAAAAAGGACGCGGCAAAGGCTTACGCCCTCGGTATTAAATTCTTCAACGGCGAAGATGTAAGGCGTGATTTTCAGAAGGCGTTCTATTGGATGAATAAGGCGAATTCCGACGGCTACGGCGACAGCAACTGCAGATATTATCTCGGCAGATGTTACGAAAAAGGTCTTGGTGTCAAGAACGATTACGTAAAGGCGAGAAAATTTTACGACTCTGCGTCAAGGGACGGCAATGTCAGAGCAAAGGTCAAACTTGCGGATTTGTATCGCAGGGGGCTGGGGTGCAAAAAGAATCCCGAAGGCGCGATGAATCTGTACATAGAGGCGAAAGAACTCGGAAGTACTGATGCCGAGATGGGTATAGCAGACCTTTATCTCAACGGTGAAGGCGTTGCAAAAGACGAAGTAAAAGCGGTTGAAATTTATACAAAACTTTCAAAGAAAGGCAACGAGAAGGCAAAATACAGCCTTGCATATTGCTATCAGAACGGTTACGGAATAGAAAAGAACCCGTTTATGGCTGGGCATTATCTGGTTCCGGCAGCAAAAGAAGGCGATTCAAACGCGCAGTGTTATCTCGCGCTCTGTTTCCTTAAGGGCGACGCCGTGGCGCAAAATCTTCCCAAAGCGGTTTACTGGTTTAAAAAAGCCGCAAGTCAGGGCAACGAGGTCGCAATGTTCAACCTCGCTTTCTGTATGCAGAGAGGCTGGGGTATGGACCGCAGTGAAACAGGAGCGTTTGACCTCTATCTGCAGTTGGCAAAAGGCGGACACGTAAAAGCGTATTATGAAGTCGCGAGATGTTACCGCCTCGGCATAGGTACTCAGGCAAACCCTGTCAAAGCATACAGATGGGTTCAGAAAGGAGTCAAACTCAACGACCCCGACTGTCTGTGCATGATGGGTTATTTCTTCTACGACGGAAAACCGTACGTAAGGGAAAGTCTTAAAGCAGCATATAAGAGTTTCAGCAAGGCTGCGTCAAGAGGAAGTGTGGCGGCAAAATACGTGCTGGGACAGATGTTCAACAACGGAATATACGTAAAAAAAGACAGTGAAAAGGGAGAGGCTTACATAAAAGAGGCTGCAGCGGCAGGATATTCTCCCGCGCTTTACAGGGAAGGAGTACTCGCAGAAAGAGAACAGGATTATAAAAAGGCTGTCGATTGTTATTACAAATCCGCACAGACTGATTACGCGCCTGCTCTCGTCAAGATGGGTATAATCAGTGAAAGAGGAGAAATAGTCGCACGCGACGAAAATGCGGCGTTCTATTATTTCAACCGTGCGGCGGAACGCGGCAGCGCGAGAGGCTGTTACGGGCTTGCGCGTTGTTACGAGCAGGGTATTGGTACCGGTGTCAGCAGAAAGAACGCTATGAAATATTTCAAGATTTCGGCGACAAGCGGATACCGTGACGCAACACTCGAGGTCGGTTACCGCTATATGTTCGGCATAGGAACGAAGAGAGAATCCGTACTTGCAAAACAATATCTCAACGCAAGCGCGAAGGAGGGCAATGCAATCGCGACGTATTATCTCGGTCTGGGACACGTAAGCGGCAAATACTTCAAGAAAGATAAAAAACTCGCGCTTAAATTCTTTGAGAAATCGGCAGAAACGGGATATATTCCCGCATATACGAAACTTGGCATTGCATACAGCAAAGAGGGCAAAGGATTTAAAACGGATGTAAAGAAAAGTTTTGCTTATTTCACCAAAGCCGTTGAAAACGGCGACGGAGAGGCTCTCGCATATCTGGCAAACTGTTATCTGACAGGCACAGGTACCGCAAAGGACGCGGAGAAGGCAAAACAACTGATAGAGGATTCCTGCTCCCGCGGTTGCATAAACGGAATCTACATGAAGGGATTTATGCTTTATTCCGGCATAGAGTACGAAACGGATAAAGAACAGGGATTGCAGCTTTTGACGCGTGCGGCTGATGCCGGCTACAACAAGGCGTGCATGATGCTGATAGATTACTATTCCGCAAAACAGACTGCTGACCCCGCAAAGGCTTTGCATTATAAAGAAATAGCACTTGCGACAGGCGAACTGATGTACGCTTACGAAGTGGCGAGAAGTTACGAAAAAGGCAAAATCGTCGAGGCGGACGGCGACAAGGCGTCTTTGTATTACGCAAAACTCGCTACCGCAGAAGAAAAATCAGGCAAACAGAAAAAAGCTCTTAAAAACCTCAAAAAATTCAGTTCCGACGGCGTTCACTGGGATACGAGAAAGACCAAAAAGCTCAGAAAAAAACGTCAGGCTGAACAGAAAAAAGAAATTTCCGTACGAGAAGAGGCTGAAACCGCAGTTCAGGACGCGCTTGCGGAAGACGACGCAAAGAATAAATGATAATTCTTGCATCGGCGTCGCCAAGAAGAAAAGAACTGCTTTCGAGAATAGTCGACGGGTTCAAAGTTATCCCGTGTTCAGGTGAAGAAAAGACCTCATATAAAAGACCTCATCTTTACGTGATGTCGCTTGCTGAACATAAGGCGAGAGAGATTGCCTCAAAAGAAGGAAAAGACAATATTGTCGTCGCGGCGGATACGATAGTATGCTATAAGGGCAGAATACTCAATAAGCCTGCGGACAGAGAGGAGGCAAAGAGGTTTCTGCGTATGTTGTCGGGTAAAACTCACGCAGTCTATACCGGGGTATGCGTCATATTTGCCGACGGAAAAAAAGAAATATACTATTGCAAGTCGCTTGTGCAGTTCAACAATCTTGACGAAGATTTTATAGAAAGTTACGTTGCGGGCGGCTCGCCTATGGACAAGGCAGGAGGATACGGAGTGCAGGACAACGGCGTAGTCAGGCGCGTTATAGGCAATTACGACAACGTTGTGGGATTGCCGCTTGAAAAACTTTCCGCTATTTTAGGAGAACAAGATGGGAACGGTAGAACTTATAATCGACGTGGGGAGTAAGGTTACCACGATATTCAAAAAGGACGTGGGTCTGATTATTCAGGAGCCCAGCGTTGTCGCTATCAACAACAAGCACAACAAAATGGCTTTGCTTGAAAGCGGCAAGAACGCTCAGAGGCTTATGAATACTCGCAGATACGACTTTCAGATTCTCTTTCCTATCAAGGAAGGTGCGATTTTCCATGAACGCGCAGCCGTGCTGATGTATAAGGATTTCATCAACAGGGCGGTGGGCAGAGCGGTTATAGCTCCCAAAGTCAAGGTGATAGCATGCGTTTCCTGCGGACTCAACAATATAGAGAAAAAAGACGTTGAAAAAACTCTGCTCAAGGCAGGCGCAAGCGAAGTGCTGATACTTGAATCTCCGCTTGCGGTAGCGCAGGGGCTTGGCGGACAGAGCAGCAGCTTTATAATGGATATAGGCGGTTCGAAAACCGAGATAGCGATAATAGACCGCAACGGCATAGTGGCAGGCTGCAGCATCAATATCGGCGGCGACGCTATAAATCAGGCAATTATTGATTATGTCATAGATACGAGAAGATGCAAGATTAAGCCTTCGTCGGCTGAAAAGGTAAAACGCCAGATTGCAAGTATGTACGACAATGACAATTCTCCTATGATTGTCAATACCGAAGCTCTGCACGGCGATGAAAACGTCAGCGTAAGGCTTGTCGCGAGCGAGTTGAAACAGGTCATTTGTCCCGTAATAGACAAGATTGTGGAAGTGGCGTATAACTACACCTTCCAGATACCGGAAGGAATAGCTCAGGAGATTTACGAAAACGGAATCACTCTGTGCGGCGGCAGCGCGTATATACCGGGACTAGCAGATTACATTTCGGCACAGCTGCAACTCAAGGTCAGAGTTCCGGATATGCCTGAAAATGCCGTAGCTACAGGGGCAAGCAATTTCTTCAACGACAAAGCGTCGCTTGCAAGACTGCTTAACGTGAAAGGACTCAACGGTTGATAACACAATTTTAAAATCCGTATAAAAAAGAACTCCCGAAAAGGAGTTCTTTTTTTCCCGGCAGTGTTATGCGTCTGATATTTAATGTAAAATTTATAATTCGTGCGCGCGTGGGCAGGCGTGAACATATAAAAGAGCCGCGCCTGTTATATACGTCCATAATACGCAACCGGTTGTCTTGTGCTTGAGTTGCGTCCGGGCTGCGTTTTGTGTAAATAAAACGGTTTGATTTTCTATAATTCTGTTTTTGATTTCGTCTTAATGATTAAAATT
>CALWHB010000047.1 GCA_944380275.1 uncultured Christensenellaceae bacterium
GGAGGTAATAACAATGGGTAGAGGCGGTTTTGGCGGCTTTGGCGGCGGCATGGGCAACATGCAGCAGCTGATGCGTCAGGCGCAGAAAATGCAACAGGATATGGCAAAGGCGAAGGAAGAACTCGCACAGCAGGAAGTAACTGCGGTTTCCGGAGGCGGTATGGTAGAGGTCGTTATGACATGCGACAAAAAAATCAGGTCAATAAAAATCAAACCTGAGGCTGTTGACCCGGATGACGTTGAAATGCTTGAGGATTTGGTCGTCGCTGCACTTAACGAGGCTATGAAACTCGCTGACGAAGAGAGTGAAAAGAAAATGGGAGCTTTTGCGGCACTCGGATTATGAGCATAGGAAGTATTGAGGCTCTTGACAGACTCGCGGCGCAGTTTACAAAATTGCCGGGGGTTGGAGCGAAAACGGCAAAGAGATTTGCTTACAAAATAATCAATATGTCAGAGCAGGAGGCGGAAGAATTCGCAAACGCCGTGCTTGAAACCAAGAAAACGGTGCATTTTTGCCCAGTTTGCGGAGCGTATACCGATAAAGACGTATGCGATATTTGCGCGACTCGTGACAAAAGCGTTATCTGCGTCGTAAAAGAACCCAAGGACGTTGACGCACTTGAAAAAATCAAGGATTTCAAAGGAGTTTATCATGTTCTGCACGGTACGCTTAATCCGCTTGCAGGTATAGGTCCGGACGATATCAGAATAAAAGAACTTCTTTCAAGACTTGACGGCGTAAACGAGGTTATAATGGCTACCAATCCTGACGTTGAAGGAGAGGCAACAGCGGTGTATATCGCACGCCTAATCAAGCCTATGGGCATCAAGGTCACTAAAATTGCGAGCGGAATATCTATAGGCAGCGATATTGAATATGCCGACGAAGTTACCCTGTCCCGTGCTTTGCAGGACAGAAAACCGCTCTGATGAAATTTAGAAGTCTTAATGTCTGACTTCTGACGTGAACAGACTGATTGTAAGTGTGCAACGAGAGTCTGATTCCGGTTTTGTTTTTCAAATAAAAAAGCGACGTAAATGCGTCGCTTTTTTATTGCAATTATAAGTATTGAATTAAAATTTCCTCATCAGAATTTTGTGAGAGAAAGTCCTTCTTTCATAAATCTGTCGAAAGCTGCCTGCCCCTCATCTGTATTCTTGAATACGGCAGTACACTCAAGTATCTGTTCGCAAGCGTTGTTGACGTAATCAGTAACGATTTTCTTTGCTTTTGCAGGAGTGTTTTCAACGCCGTTGTCGTTTACGAGCTGAACTATCATATCTGCGTGCTTGTACATCGGGTTTTCGGGATTTGCAAGTTCTTTAAGGTCGAAAGTTTTCTTTCCCGAGAGGTAGCTTTCTACTTCTCCCAGCTCTTTTTTGAGTCTGCCGGGCAGTATGAAAAGTCCCATTACTTCGATTATGCCGATACCTTCTTTCTTTATATTGTGAAGTCTTTCTTCAGGGTGGAAAATGCCGTAAGGATGCGCCTCGTCCGTTCTGTTGTTGCGCAGAATCATATCTATCACGTATTTGTCGTCTTCGCGGCGAACTATAGGAGTGATGGCGTTGTGCTGGTCAGTCGTTTTGCAGATAACGCCCACGCTTTCGTCCGTCCAGTTGCTCCATGTTTCAAGCACTTCGCTTGCGGCACTGTAAATCTGTTGCTTGTCCTCGCTTATCAGTCTTACTACGCTGTTGTACCAGTCTGCGATATATATTTCGACTTTCTTGTACTTGGGACTCTCATAACGTGCGCGGTTTCCTACGCTCATCATAGGAAGAACTTTGAGTCCGCCCTGGTAATGGTCGTGAGTGAGAATAGACCCTCCGACGATGGGGAGTGCGGCGTTGCTGCCCATAAAATAATGAGGGAACAGGTCTACGAAATCCAGCAGTCTGCGGAAAGTCGCAGGACATACGTTCATAGGTCTGTGTTCGTCTGAAAAGGCAATAGCATGTTCTTCATAATACTGATAAGGCGAGTACTGAAGATGCCAGTATTCATTGTCAAGCTGAATAGGAATAGTGCGAAGTGTTTGTCTTGCAGGGTGGTTCATGTTGCCGGCAAAGCCCACGTTAGTGGGGCAGAGCATGCAGGCGGGATAACCCGTCTTTGGCTGGAGTTTTGCAAGAGCAATCTGCTTGGGGTCTTTTTCGGGTTTGGAAAGGTTGATTGTAATGCCTATTTTCCCGAACTTGCCTTTGTGTTCCCATTTGATATTTTTCTTTATGTCGGGTATACGGATATAGTTGTTAGCCTTGCTTAGCGCGAACAGCCAATCTGTTGCGTTTTTGACTCCGCGATGGCTTGCGATAGCGTCAAAACGCGCGATTACCGCAGAGGGCATAGGAGTAACCATACCCAGAATTTTTGTTTCAAATAAAATCGATTCTTCTGATTTTATCCTGCCTGTGTCGATTGCGTGCTGTACGAGGGGGTCTATTATTTCTGTCTGAAAGTCGCCGTACTTCTCAATTGCAGGAGCAGGTGCGTTCAGTCCGAAAAAGTCGAGCAAGGTGTTGAGAACGTAATATTCGTCTTCCTGTTCAAGGGAGAGATTGTCGCTGGCATAGCACATTAATTCGTTGATTTTGACTTTGAGCTGTTCGTCTGTAAGCATAAATACACTCCGGAAATATTTTAAAAAAGGTTTTCGCCGACTTTTATTATATTACAATTTCAAAACGATTGCAATAAATATTCAAAGTTTGAATAAATTTACTTTCAAAGCGAGGATTTTGTCGATAAAGCGGCATGTTAGGGTGTTTGACGATTGCAAAAAAAGGATTATAGAGGCAAAAACCGTTCTCTTTTGTCCGTGCTGTTACTGCTTGAAAAACCAGTAGGATAAGTGCAGGCAAATTATGTATTTTTACGCTAAATGTTTACACATTAATTTTATTATGATATAATTATAAAAACGCTTTTGCGAGGTAATATATGCAGATTACAAAGAATTTTGTGGACAATCTCAAAGACAATGCGTCTTTTAACGAATATGTTGAAAAGCTTTACGGCGGCGGACTTGAATATCAGGCTGCGCGTTATAAAAAGATATATGACCTTCACGTCGCTACATACGACGGAGAAGTAGAGTTTTATTCTTCTCCCGGAAGAATTGAGCTGTGCGGCAATCATACAGACCACAACAACGGTAAGGTACTGTGTGCCTCTATTTCGGTAGATACCGTTGCGTGCGTTACTCCTCTTGAAGGAAAAGTCGTCGTCGCGTCTATCGGATATCCCGAAGTCGTCGTCAATCTCAACGAGCTTGAACCCAACAGTGATGAATACGGCTCAAGCGAGGCACTCGTAAGAGGCGTGCTTGCTTATTATAAGCAGAACGGTTACAATATCGGCGGATTTGCTGCAACGACGTCAAGCGACGTATTTAAAGGTGCGGGCGTAAGTTCTTCCGCATCCTTTGAAGTGCTTATCTGCGAGATACTTAATAAGATGTACAACGACGGCAAAATAGACAAAATTACCAAGGCAAAAGCTGCTCATTATGCCGAAAGCATATATTTCGGCAAACCCTGCGGACTTCTTGACCAGAGTGCGATTTCTCTCGGAGGAGTCAGCTTTATCGACTTCAAATCTACCGCAAATCCCAAAGTAAAGTCCATGGACTGGAAATTCTCGGACGCGTCGATTGTTCTCATCAATACAGGCGGCGACCATTGCGACCTTACGAGTCAGTATGCGGATATAAGGAGTGAAATGGAGTGGGTCGCAAGCATGTTCCATGCGCGCAAACTCAGAAAAGTCAAGGAGGAAGATTTCCTTGCCGCTATTCCTCAGCTGCAAAAGCAGGTAAGCGGCAGAGCGATACTGCGCGCTATGCATTTCTTTGAAGAGAATAAGCGTGTCGAATCAGGTGTAAAAGCAGTCAAGAGCGGCAATTTCAAGAAGTTTGCGGCGGTTATCAACGGTAGCGGACAAAGCTCATATGAACTTCTTCAAAACTGCTATCCTCTTGGCGATACCGTGCAGAGAATACCTTTGGGGCTTGCAGTCAGCAAGATGAATCATGACGTAAAGGCAGTAAGAGTACACGGCGGCGGCTTTGCCGGCACAATAATCGCCTTTGTCGACAATAAAGGCGTTGACGATTATATGGACGATATGAAAAAAATCTTCGGCGACGACTGCGTTTACCGTATTGGCGTCAGAAACGAGGGTACCTGCAAGGTGGAGCTGAGCTGATGTCTGACAAAATAGCTTTTTCGCTCTTTGACGGCAGTCTGACTGTTACATGGTACGGCATATTCGTTACAACGGGCATTATACTTGCGTATTTTCTATATCTCTATCTTGCAAACAAACGCAATATTGATATTGATTTTTCGCTTGAATTGTTTATTTGGGTCGTTCTGCTTGCGATTATTTGTTGCAGGTTGTTCTATGTTGTCCCCAGAAAGGAGTATTATCCGATAGACAGTTGGGATGCGCTGATGCGGTTCCTCGGTCTGACAAAAGACGGACTCGCCGGATTGACGATAATAGGCGGCATATTCGGCGGTGCGATGGGTATTCTTTTCTGCGTCCTGAGATACAAAAAGTATTCATACGCAAAAGTCGCGGACTGCGTGGTGCTGTGCGTTTTTCTCGGACAGATAATCGGCAGATGGGGCAATTTTGCCAATCAGGAACTGTACGGTCAGATTATAACTAACCCTGCGTTGCAGAAATGGCCTTTTGCGGTATTTATCGACAGCGACGGGATGTGGCATCAGGCATTGTATATTTATGAAGGATTTTTCAATCTTATAGGGCTGATTATAGGATTGCTGCTTTTCTTCAGATACAAAAAACTTAAGAATTTCACGATATCGCTGTATTACGTTTTCTGGTACGGACTCGTCAGAGGTACGCTTGAATTCTTTAAAATTGAACATAAGAATTTTCCCGGCACGGAAATCGGCGTCGTTCAGGTAATCGCGTACAGCGCGTGTATAGTCGCCTTCGTGCTGATGGTCTTAAACCAGAAAGGCGTAATACGTTTTCAGAGCAGGATTTACAACGAGGCAGGAGATTCTCTCAAATTGCTTGCAGAATATGACAAAAAGACCGTTGACGGCATTATAATAGCAGGAAAAACCTATTATGAAAGTTACGGAGAAGAAGTAAGTCCCGCTTTCAGACCGGCAGGAGATTATACTCTGGCAGAAAGGCAGATGAGAGCCGTAATTTTCGGACGTCCGACAAAGCGGGGAAACTGAAAAGTGCGGTTTGTATAATGTGCTTTAGTAAACAGTATAAAAATCAATAAAAATGCGATAAAATTTATACAGTATATTTTTATATCCGCGCGTCAGTGCTGTTGCGGCGCGCAATTGTAAAATACGCAGAACCGTTCGCGGCATTTTACTATGGCAAAAAACGGAGGTAATTATGAGGGATTTGACCCTTCTGACCGATTTATACCAACTTACTATGATGTACGGCTATTCAAAGAACAGCCAGCTAAACAAGACTGCCGTTTTCGACGTGTTTTACCGTGGGGTCGGCAACAACTATGCGGTTGCATGCGGACTTGAACAGGTTATCGAGTACATCGAAAACCTCAGATTCAGCAAAGAAGACCTGGATTATCTGCGTTCACTCAAACTGTTTGACGAAGATTTTATGAAACTGCTTGCAGATTTCAGATTTACGGGAGATATATACGCTGTCCCTGAAGGTACCGTTGTATTTCCGCAAGAGCCTATACTTACGGTAAAAGCCCGTCTTTTTGAGGCTCAGCTTATCGAAACCGCAATTCTTTGCATACTCAATCACCAGACGCTTATAGCTACAAAAGCGGCAAAAATCGTCTATGCGGCTAAAGGAGGTGCTGTTGCCGAGTTCGGACTCAGACGCGCTCAGGGACCGGACGCAGGTATTTACGGCGCGAGAGCTGCAATGATTGCAGGTTGCGCATCTACGTCAAACGTGCTTGCAGGCAAACTGTTCAATGTTCCCGTATCAGGCACGCACGCGCATAGCTGGGTCATGAGTTTTGACAGTGAAATAGACGCCTTCAGAGCTTACGCAAAGATGTATCCCGACAGCTGTCTTTTGCTTGTGGATACATACAATACGCTAAAAAGCGGCGTCCCCAACGCTATCACCGTATTCAAAGAACTAAGGGCTGAAGGACATAAACCTTTAGGTATAAGACTGGACTCTGGCGACCTTGCATATCTCAGCAGAGAGGCGCGCAAAATGCTTGACGAGGCAGGATTTGAAGACGTAAAGATATTTGCAAGCGGAGATATTGACGAAAACGTACTGATGTCGCTCGATTCTCAGAACGCCAGGATTGATTGCTGGGGTATAGGGACAAAGCTGATTACAAGTCAGGACTGTCCGTCGCTCGGAGGTGTGTATAAACTTGCCGCGATAGAAAAGGACGGGGTTATGGTTCCCAAGCTCAAGATGAGCGATACTCCTGCAAAAATAACCAATCCCGGTCTGAAAAAAATCGTGCGTATTTTTGACAAAAATACAGACAAGGCAATTGCCGACCTTATCGCACTTAAAGAAGAGAATTTTGAAGGTCTTGACAAGCTTGAGATTTTCCACCCTGACTTTACGTGGAAGAGAAAGACTGTTACGAATTTTTATGTCAAAGACCTCAACGTCGATATTATAAAAAACGGAAAGGTGGTCTACAAGCGTCCTACAGTAATGGAGATTGCCGCATATCACAAAGAAGGATACGCTCAGTTCTGGAACGAATACAAGCGTCTTCTCAATCCTCATATATACAAAGTCGACTTGTCTGAAAAGCTGTTCAATCTCAAGCAGAAACTCCTCAAGGAATATTCTGACAAATAACCGCAAGTTGCGTTGTTTATCGCACAAAACAGACAAAATATCACGCCTTTTTCTCTAACTGAGAAAGAGGCGTTTTTGTTATAATCGTATCCGGAGGCAGGATATGGACACTTTCAGAACAAAGATTAAAGGATATGACAAAAAACAGGTGGACGACTACATAATCGGTTTGTCGTCGCAGTTTGAAAAGAGCAACGCTGAGCTGAGAGAAAGAGTTAAGCGTTTAGAAAACGAAAACGACGAATTGTATCGCAATCTGTGCGATTACAGAAGTCGTGAAGAGAGCATAGCAACCGCGCTTATGAACGCTATCGACAAGGCAAAAGAGATTGACTATGCGTCAAAGGTGAGATTTGCGCTTGAAGGCGAGAGATTAAACGATTTTTCGCGCAAATGGACGGCTTTTTGCCGCAATCAGGCAAACAAGGTTGCTCCTAAGCAGGCAAGCGTTACGGCGGCATTTATCAACGAAATGAAAAAATCTCTTCAGGCTCTTGCGGGCGAGCAGCTGAATCTCGGCGCGTACGTAAACGAGGCTACGATTGAACATGAAAACGAAACCGAAAGGCTTAAAGGCGGAGTAGCCTGAGCTTTGACGTATTAAAATATTTATGCAATCACACACAGACCGTTATCGGGAAACCGGACGGTCTTAATTATTTGTGCTGTTTGCATTTTGATAATCTTCAGCCGCCATTGCGAAAATCTCGTTTTGACAAACGGGGTTATTTGGCTTGAAGTATTAATTTAAAACAATAACGATATTTTTTATTATTTTGTTTTGACTGCTATATGTACATCAGCGGAATTTTATAAAAAAGTCGCCCCGTTTAAGGAGCGACTCTTTATTATTAAAACGGTTTATCAATACATGCCGCCGTCCATGCCCTGAGCAGGCATAGCAGGTTGCGGAGCGGGAATATCTGTTACGAGAACTTCTGTTGTAAGAAGGGTAGCAGCAACGCTTGCGGCGTTCTGGAGCGCGCTCCTTGTAACTTTTGTAGGGTCGATAATGCCTGCCTCCATCATATCGCAATATTCGCCTGTGAGAGCGTTGTAGCCGTAATTGGGGCCTTTGCCTGCGGTCAGGATATTGTTTACGACGACTCCGCCGTCAACGCCTGCGTTTGCCGCTATTTGTTTGACGGGTTCTTCAAGAGCTTTGAGTACGCTGAGTCCGCCGGTCTTTTCGTCGCCTTCCATAGCGTCAACAACGGGTTTTACTTTTGCTATCGTGTTGAGGAGAGCAACGCCGCCGCCGGGGATAATGCCTTCTTCAACAGCTGCACGGGTAGCGGCAAGAGCGTCTTCGATACGCAGTTTCTTTTCCTTCATTTCAACTTCTGTTGCCGCGCCTACGTTGATTACGGCTACGCCGCCAGCAAGTTTTGCAAGACGTTCCTGAAGTTTTTCGCGGTCGTATTCGCTTGTGGTGGTTGCGATTTGCGCGCGGATTGCCTCAGCACGTGCTTTAATAAGGTTTGCGTCGCCCATACCGCCGACGATTACAGTATTGTCTTTGTCTACTTTAACCTGCTTAGCGCGTCCGAGTTGTGCGATGCCGGCATCTTTGAGTTCATAGCCGAGTTCGCTGCTTATTACGGTACCGCCGGTAAGCGTTGCTATATCTTCAAGCATAGCCTTTCTGCGGTCGCCGAAACCGGGGGCTTTGACTGCAACGCAGTTGAGGATACCTTTGAGTTTATTGAGTACGATAGCGGTAAGAGCCTCGCCTTCGATGTCGTCTGCGATAATAAGCAGTCTGAGTCCGTTCTGAACGACGGTTTCAAGTACGGGCAGTATGTCTTTGCTTGTTGAAATCTTCTTGTCTGTAATGAGAACGTAGGCGTCGTCGAGCACTGCCTCCATCTTATCGGTATTGGTTACCATATAAGCGGATGCATAGCCGCGGTCGAACTGCATGCCTTCAACGTAGGTAACACCGGTTTCCATTGACTTGGATTCGTCAAGAGAGATAACGCCGTCTTTGCCGACCGTATGCATAGCCTCTGAAATAATTCTGCCCACTTCTTCGTCGCCGGCTGAGTTGCTTGCAACGTGGCTTATCGATTTTTCGTCGGAGATAGGCTGAGAGTTCTCTTTGAGAGCCTCAACAACCGCTGCTGTAGCCTTTGCGATACCTTTTTTAAGTACCATAGGATTTGCGCCTGCCGCCACGTTTTTGAGTCCTTCGCGGATTATGGCTTGCGCGAGAAGACAAGCGGTGGTAGTGCCGTCGCCTGCGACGTCGTTTGTTTTGATTGAAACCTCTTTTACGAGCTGTGCGCCCATATTTTCAAAAGAATCTTCAAGTTCTATGTCTTTGGCAATGGTTACGCCGTCGTTGGTAACGAGCGGTGCACCGTATTTTTTATCGAGGACCACGTTTCTGCCTTTGGGTCCGAGAGTGATTTTTACTGCATTTGCTACTGCGTTGACGCCTGCCTCAAGGCTCCTTCTTGCGTCTTCGCCGTATTTAACTTTTTTAGCCATATTCTTTTACTCCTTATTTTTCAATGATTGCAAGAACGTCGCTCTGTCTGAGGATGGTTACTTCCTCGCCGTCGAGTTTGAAATCGCTGCCTGAGTACTTGTTGAAGAGTACGACGTCGCCGACTTTGATTTGCATGGAAACTTCTTTTCCGTCTATCATACCGCCGGGACCTACTGCGATAACCTGCGCGGACTGCGGTTTTTCTTTTGCGGAAGAGGGCAGGAAAAGACCGCTTTCAGTCTTATCGGCACACTCAACCGGCTTTACGACTATTCTGTCAAACAAAGGTTTAATATTCATTGTGATTTACCTCCTGGTTAAGAGTTAGCAGTCGAGCCTTCTGATTGCTAACATTGTTTATTATAGCACGCAAGTTTTGTTATGTAAAGACATATTGCCAAAAAATAATGTATATTTTTCGTTAAATTTTTATGCAGGAATTTATAGTCGTTTTTTATATTAAAATGCGCTGAAAAGGGTATTTTTGCGGCTTTTGATAAACGCTTGATTTTAGATTGCTGTACCGGAATCAGAACGTATACAGAGAGTTTTTCCGGCTTTTGTTTGTGGTTTCAACAGTTTTCTGATATACTAATTGTAAATAATTAATATTTGCAAGATGTTGCGGAAATATAAAATGTTTTTAGATACTGACTTTTTAAAAAACGACGAAATATCACTCGTGCTGGAAAGAACTGCAGAAGGAATTGTTGAAAAAGGCTGGGTCCCTGCATATTATTTTTCTGTTTTTAACAATAAGGGAGCAAAAATCGGTGCTTGCGACTTGCGGATAGGACATAACGAAAATACCTATTTCGGAGGAAATATAGGCTATGAGATTTATAAGGATTACAGAGGCTCTCATTACGCAGCAAAAGCTTGTCTGCTTTTGTTTGAACTGGCAAAATTGCACGGGTTAAATTATCTTATCATTTCATGTAATCCCGACAACGTTGCGTCAAGAAAAACCTGCGAATATGCCGGAGGAGAACTGCTTGAGATAGCCCAATTGCCGCCGGACAACGAAATGAGAAAACTTGGTGAAACAGAAAAGTGCATTTTCAGATTTGTGCTGTAGAGAAACAAAACCCGTCAGGCAAATGAAGACTTCATGCGCTAAAATCTGATTTTGCAAGTCGTTAAAACCGTTTACTCGGATATCAGATTTAACCAATGCCCAAAGGCAGATATATATTGATATCTAATATAATAAAAAACTATTGAGATAGCAATTGCGTTGTGATATATTAAATATATTGAAAGATATGGAGAACCGCTATGAATAAATGGGATAAGAGATTTATGGAAATGGCTGAATTTGTTGCCACATGGTCCAGTTGTTACAAAATAGACAGACATGTAGGGGCTGTCATTGTCAAAGACAAACGCATTTTGACGACGGGCTATAACGGCGCAAGCAGCGGTATAAAAAGCTGTAACGAGAAAGGTGAGTGTATACGCATAAAGCTGGGTATACCTTCAGGAACCCGTCATGAGATATGCTATGCAGTACATGCAGAACAGAACGCTATAGTTCAGGCGGCGAAACTCGGCGTCAGCGTTGACGGCGCAACGCTTTACTGTACACACCAGCCTTGTGTGATATGTGCAAAAATGATAATCAATGCAGGAATAAAGAGAGTGGTTTACAAACACGGCTATCCCGATGAATTCAGTATGGAACTGTTCAAAGAGGCGGGAGTAGTTGTTGAGGAATATTCTAAACTCGAAGATTGAAGAATCACACGTATTTTGAATACAAACGGTGCTATTTTGCAGCGTTTAAGCAAGAGAATATTAGCGTATTGAGCATTAAATATCTGCATAAATGAACAGCATAGACGATGACATGCTGAGAAAAAGACTGTGAAATAAATATTGTATAAGTTTTATCGTTCCAATATCGCAGTTAAATTACGATACAATAAAATCTCGGATATTGAAAATGTGATAATCTTAAAGCAAGCAACCTAAAAAATGAGGTTGCTTTTAATAAAATAACAAAAATATCTCAATTCTATTTATAAAATATGTTAAAAAATGCTTAGGCAGATACTTTGTGTTGTTTTGTTTAGGCAATATTCAATGTGTGCCGTATTTTAAAGGTTTGCCGCGATATGCGCAGTAAAAATCTGATGGAGATACCGTTTTATGGCTTTGTCCTTAAGGTGAATTGTCTGAAATATTAAGTTGGAAATACTAAAAAATAATTAATAATACTGCAAAGTATAAAAAAATATCAAATATTATGCAGAATAGCAATACGTAAATAATATTCTGCACACGGTATATCTGACGTCGCATACGAGGTTTGGTCTTGAAACCGACGTGTCGCAAAGATATTCAAGCGAAGAAAGAGCGACAGATGCGTTTGCAAGCAGGGTTACGCTTTTGTCGTCACTGTTTCCGTTTGAAATTTTGTTCATATTATCATAAGTCAGCGCAAAATCGTCTTTTATTTCCGATATTTGTTCCAAAGCCTGCGATACGTTTATTTTTTTATCTGTAAGGTTTTGCGCCACTTCGTTGAGATTGTCTACAGTTTTAAACGGATAGTCTGTGTAATTTTTCAGCTCGCTTTCTATTTCGTCATAGAAAGTCGTTGAAAGTGAAAGAATTTCACCTCCGTTATCGCTTACGTATTTTTCTGCGTCGCTTTTATTTTTATATATTGCATATACGTTGTAATATTTTTCGTTGTTTTTGACTGTGAATCCTGCGCCGCCTTTAAGTCGCATTGCGTAAGAGTCGACCTGAGATGATTGCAGGTCGTCCTTCGGATTCGTAAGCACGGCGTAGTATGTCGGATTATCTGTGGAAATCAAATTGCTTATTGCGGCTATCGCTTTGCCGTCTGTGACAAAATCTGCGCTTACGATAAGACTCATTATCACTATTGCAAATATGAGTACGACCTGACAAAATCTGCTTATAAAAGGTTGCCTTGCTTTTTCCTGTCTGCGCACGACAAAAGGAAGGTTGTCTTTTTCACGTAATTCACAGGGTTGCTTGTTTTGATTGCAGGAAATGTCAAAACCTTCCGGGCTATTATCTCCGGCGTCGGATTTTTCGTATGTTTCAGACAGAGCCGAAGGGTCGAATTCTTCTCCGTCGGGATTTATATATATGATTTCAGGCTGGCTGCGTGATTCTATGCGGGGGATGATAATATTTGAGTTTTCTTCTTTTTCACGCTCGTCAGGCTCAGGGGTATAGTTTTTCAGATAAAACTTTGAATAATCCATATTAAAAGTTATTGCTCGTTTTGTCAATCTATGATTAACGGTAAAAATAAAAATGCAATTTATATAATTGAAATATCGGATTCAATCAAAGAAATTCCGGGTAAAATTCTAAGTCGGTATTCTGTTTATATATGCATAAGAGAAAATATTTTATAAAAAAACTCTCCACAAACGTGAAGAGTGTGTTTTCAAGGCTGTGCATCTAATCCCGACAGTGCGTATCGAGGCGGTACAAGGATAGTTATCTCCTCCAAAGCTACCTC
>CALWHB010000048.1 GCA_944380275.1 uncultured Christensenellaceae bacterium
CAAGATGAGGGTTTTCCATTGCCTTTTGTATAACTTCCAGAATCAACCATTCTATAGCAGTGGAGTGTCTGGATGTCTATTGCGAAGAGGAATTCGATGACGACAAAATAATCGCCGTATCCGCTTTTAAAGGTGAATACATAAGATTGATCGCAGAAGCGGCGATTTGGCAAAATAATAAAGAAAAAGCGTTAAAATATCTGGAAGAAGACAGGATTCTTTATGAAAAATCAATAGTAAAAGACAGATATTACGTCAGGTATCTTTATACGCGCCTTCTGTACGATATCTTGTATGATGCGACAGCATTGGGCATAGAACTTGAATACGCGAATCTGAAAAATATAGTTACAAGTAAATATGATAAATCACAGCTTGAGCTTTTTATGGCTTACCGTAGTTTTCTTATGTCAGATAAGCAAAAGGCAATTGCATACGCCGAAGCTGCAAAAGAACTAAGCTCTTCGATAAATGCGGTCGTGGAAACAGACGAAGCTCAGCTCGTTATAAATATCTGCATGAACAAAGATTACAACGACAACATAACAGAAAAAGAAGATAAAAACTGGATATCGTACGTTAAAGATTTCCTTTTGGAGAAGAAAAATGAAATTGACAGTACTAGGAAGTAACGGTTGGTTTCCGGCAAACGGGCAATTGACGGCCTCGTATATGCTAGAATACAATGGCTCGTTGATCATCATAGATGCGGGTACGGGAATTGCCAACTTTTATCTGCATAAGGATATTCTTGAAAAATATGACACAGTTCATGTTATCTTAAGTCATTATCATTTTGATCATTCTGTGGGTATTGTATATTTGAACAGATGGATGACCGACAAGCAGTTGTGTTTTTATTTTCCTGCAGGAAAATATTATCATAGCGGTGCGATCGGTTTCGAAAATGTTATTTTTGCAAAAGATTATAATTCGGGAAGCCTGAAAGGTCTAGCAAAGAGAGTGTCGGTGTTTGAATATGATGAAAACGGATTTACGATTAATCGTATAAAAATCAAAACTTTCGCATTAAAGCATTCAAATACATCTTTTGCATTGAATTTTGATGGTAAATTCCTCTATTGTACGGATACTTCTGTAGACGAGAACGTGTTAAAGGAAAACATCAATTGTGCCCTTATCGCACACGAATGTTGGGGTAAAACCGACATTTCAGGGGGGAGACATACTGATTTTGAAAGTCTTGCGCTTGTGTTAAATAAAATTGGCTATGCAGGTAAACTGCTCCTTATACACAAAAATCCTGATTTATCCGCAAATGACTATAAGGAAATGACACAGAATCGTCAAGATATTGCCGTTGCAATGGATAACGATGTCATAGAAATATGATTTTTCGATATGAGGATAATTTTATATAGAACGGTTTAACTCATAGATTTAATTTGAATGCTGATTAAAATTAAATGACTTATCACTAATGATAAGATAAAATTAACTATCATAAACATCAATCCAAAAATTTCTTAAAAACAAATCTGAACAGCTAAAACAAATTTAATTTGATCAGCGTAAGTCAAACCTTTTCGACGAATGTTGTTTTGCTGTTGAAGGCGGGACTTGTAAGGAGCGACCGAAGGGAGTGACGGAATAGCGAACATAAGAGAGCGTCACCATTTCGGACTATCCCGACCTTAGGCACCGCAAAAAGTCTGCCAAAATGGCAAAAAAAGAACGGGGAGGGTTTTTCCTCTCCGTTTTTTTGCCTCATACGGCAAGACTTTTGATTTGGTGCCGAAGGCGGGACTTGAACCCGCACGATGTCGCCATCACCGGATTTTGAGTCCGGCGCGTCTGCCAGTTCCACCACTTCGGCACGGCATTTTGTGCTTGTTTTGTGCTATTTATATTAACATACTATTTTTTCTTTTGCAATAAATTGCTAACCGTTTATAAAAAATTTTGGATTTTGTATAGATTTTACGAGAGTTATATTGTATAATTAAATATGTGAAACGCCTTGCGGACTTGCCGGTTAGGGAACGGCAGGGAGCAGGGTGAGGCTCAATTCAAGATGAGGGCAGGGAGATTTATGAATATCTGGCACGATATTAATCCGGAGAGGATAACGCCCGAAGATTTTATAAGCGTTATCGAAATTCCTAAAGGAAGTAAGAACAAATACGAGGTAGACAAGCAGACGGGTATGCTGATTCTTGACAGAATCCTTTACACGTCTACGCACTATCCCGCGAACTACGGGTTTATACCCAGGACGTACGCGGATGACGGCGACCCGCTTGACGTACTCGTGCTTTGCAGCGAAGAGATAAGCAGTCTTGCGTTGGTGCGTTGTTATCCGATAGGGCATATCACGATGATTGACGACGGCGCGGAGGACATAAAGGTAATCGCAGTGCCGTTCAAGGAGCCAACGTGGAACTGTTATCAGGACATTACGGACCTGCCGCCGCATATTATAGCTGAAATCAAGCATTTCTTCGGCGTATACAAGCAGCTTGAAGGAAAGACGATGAAGGTTCTTGAGATGTACAGCCGCGACAAGACGCTGGAAATAATACAGCAGGCGATAAACAGTTACAAGGATATTTTCCTGAAAGACGAGCGTTGAGATAATTTACTAAAGACAAAAAATCCCGACTTTACAAATGAAGAAAATCGCAAATCTGAGGGTATTTCCTACAATCCTTTTGGGCATGATTGTAGGGATTTCTTTTATAATCCTGACAGACCTGTGGCTGCCTGCGGTGATAACTGCGGCAGCGGGCGTAACGGCGGTATGCGCCGTCGTCGTCTTGCGCAAAAGCAACGCTGAATCGCTGAAGTCGGCGGCGATATTCTGTATAAGTTTCGTACTGGGAGCGGCGTTCGGGCTTTCGAGTGCGGCATACGCGAACGCGGCTATAGAGAGAAAGGAAATTTTTGCCGAAGGCGCGGAGATTACGGCAAAGATAGAGGTGGGAAACGCGTTTGATTTGGACGGAACGGTAAATTCCCGTTACGTGGTGCTGACAGACCTTGAGATAAACGGAAAAGAGATTGACGGCAAGGCAAAGCTGAACAGTACTCAGATGGAAGGAGGGGAATTCAAAGAGGGCGACGTGATAAAATTCGTCGGCAACGTCGTTACCGTAACGACGGACATAACCACTCCTTACAAAGCGTCCGCGTTGTCTGAAGGAATTTTATACGAGATAACCTGCGACGACGAGGACACAGGCGGAATCGCGGTAACGGGTCAATCGCTCGACCTGTTTGACAAGATTAAGAAAGCGGTTGCGCAAAAACTGAAAGCCAACGCGCCCGAAGACACGGCGCGTTTTATGTATGCGATGCTTTTCGGGGATTCTGCCGTGATAGGGGAGTCGCTGAAAAGCGGATTTTCGTATACGGGAACGGCACATCTCTTAGCTGTTTCCGGTTTGCACGTAGGCATGATTGCCGGCGCGCTTTTCTTTATTCTCAAAGTGTTGAAAGTCAATATTTATGTCAGAAACGCGACCGTTGTAGCGGTACTGCTGTTTTTCTGCGCGATGTGCGGATTTTCTCCGTCCACCGTGCGCGCGACGATAATGGTAACGCTGTGTATGGTCGCAGGCATGGCGGGACTCAGATACGACGCGTTGTCGGGCATGAGTTTTGCGGCAATCATACTTCTGTTCGTTTCCCCGTATAATCTTTATTCGTTGGGATTTCTGATGAGTTTTACGGCGGTGTACGGCTTAATCCTGTTTGCGAAACCCGTTCAGCGCGCGCTGACAAGGATAAGGTGCCCGAAAACGCTTGCGGGCGCAATGGCGGCTACCGTTGCGGCAAACATAACTCTGCTGCCGATTTTAATGTACGTTTTCGGTGACGTTTCGCTGATTTTCGCGCTTGCTAACTGCATAATAGTACCGCTTGCCGGCATATTCTTTCCGTTGTACGTGGTCGCACTTCCGCTTTCCTTCATACCGTACGCCGGATTTGTCACGACGGCGGTATCGTTGCCGTTTACGGCGATGGCGTATTTTGTTAAACTGCTTGCAAAAACGCAATTCCCCGCCGTATACTTTGACTTTACATGGGCGACGGTGATACTGTGGCTTATGGCGGCGACAGCGGTTTCATCCTTAAGCGGAATACCTGTTGCGGCAAAGAAAATTATCGCGTCCGTGTTGATTATCTGTTTTATTTCCGCTGTGGCGGTGCAGAATACGGGTATGCTTTCGGCAGACAACAGGATAACGTGTTTTTCCTCCGGAGGAAGTGCCGGCGTACTTGTGCAGTCGCAGGAGGAAGGCGACTTTCTGATATTTGCCGGCGAGCTGGACGAGGCAGGACTGGAGAGCGCACTGAGTGCGGTAAAAGACGGCAGACTGAGGAAAATAGATTTTATAGTCAAATACGAATTCTCGCAGGAAGAGTCTGACCTGCTTGACCAAAGTCTGGAAGAACTGGGGATGCCGGATGTGTATACGCTTTTTACTCCGTCGCTGAAGGCAAACGTAATCGACTTTTATTCTGTGGCTGCGGTCGCGTCTGTAATATGCAACTACGGTTACACGCAGCTTTATCTGGGCGGAGTGGACGTATTTATAGCAGGAGGAGAGGACGGGCAGATTTTTGCAGAAGGTTATGACGTCGTCGTTAATCCCAATGCACAAAAACTTCCGGAAGGGGCGCAATATCTGATTTCCGACAGGGCATATTACGACGGCGGCAGGAATTGTTTGCCGTCTGACTTTACCTTTTGGACTGAAGGTGATAGAATAATAAAGACAAACAAATGGAGGTTTGCATGAGAGCGGTACAACTTCTCATAGACGGAGTGGAAAATCCGTCGCCCGTATATCTGCTTAAAGGCTCTGACGGATACCTGCGCCGCGAAGTGGTCCGCACTCTTCAGGAAACTGTTCCTGCCGAGGCGAGGGAGCTGTGCCTTGAAGAATACGGCGATGACGACGATATATATTCCGTAATCGCAAACCTGAGTACCGTGAGCATGTTCGGCGACCGCAAGGTGGTATATCTGAGAAGACAGAAAGACCTTTCTGACAGAGAAAAGAAGATGCTCGAAGATTACGTCGCAGACCCTGCGGATACCGCGGTATTGCTGATTGACGACAAGGGGCAGAACTACATCAGGATAGCAAAAAAGTGCGTGGTGGTGGACTGCTCTCAGGTCAGCGAAGAAGAAGTGAAAAAGTACGTCGGAGCGGTTGTCAGGGAGAGCGGAGCGACGATGAAAGACGGCGCGCTTTCTCTGCTTTATTCATATTGCGCCGGGGATTTGGGAAGAATAATAAGCGAGGCGCAAAAGCTGATTTCTTATGCAGAAGTAGGACACGAAATAACCGCAAACGACGTAGAACAGCTTGTTGCGGCAGACGTGGATTATAAGATGTACGAAATGGCGTCTGCTTTTACGGACGGAAAGACGGACAAGGCACTGGAGATACTTGCCGGGTTCCGCGCAAAAGGAGAATCGCCGATAAGACTGCTTTACAACATAACCTCGGCATATCGCAGAGTGTTTCATCTTGCCATAAGCGATTTGCCCACGGCGCAGCAGGCAGCCGCGCTGGATATGTCGGAAAGAGCGGTGGAATTCAACAGGCGCATGATTGCGCAGAATAAAAAGAAGATAAGCGGCTATGTCGTAAAACTCAAAGAAGTGGTCGAATATCTTTATGAACTGGAATACAAATTCAAAAGCGGCGTGATTTCGGACGAAAGCGCGCTCAATATGGCGGTCGCCAAACTTATGGCAGTCGCAAAGAGGTGAAAATGAATATATTTTATACAAACGCGAGGTTTTTGCAGAGGATGCCTTCAACGTGGCAGTCGTGGCTGCTCAGGCTGGGTACTTTTCTTGCGATAGCCGCAGGCAGCTGGTATACGCTGCTCAAGAACTATTCCGCGCTGGGGCTGAGCGATTATGCGGTGATGTTGCAGACGATAGGCAATCCCGTCGCAATGTTTGCGATGAGTTATCTGATTTACACGGCGATAATCTATCTGCTTTATACGGTGTTCGTGAGATTTGCCTACAACGCTCTCGCGAAACAACTGTATTTCTTCGACTCTGCGATATCGATGTACGATTTCAGGCTGAGGCTGGACGTTGCGGTAATCGCGCTGTGCGTATTCAAAGCGTTGATTTCTGTGGTTTATATGGCAAATCCGCTTTACGAATCTCTGCTCAGGGCGACGCTCAATCCGATTGCGGCAGCGTGCGCTTTCGGCGGCGCGCTGTATGCATTGATACTCAAGGCGGGAAAACAGAACAAAGAGGCGGTAATATGGTCGCTTTCGATACTGTTCTGTCTGCCGCTGATATTTGCGTGAGGTGCGTATGAGAAAGAGATTTTTCACGGTATGTATTGCGATATTGATTGTTCTCGTATGCGTTCTGGCGACAGGCTGCACGTCGCGCGCAAGTTACGATATAAAAGAAACCTCGCTGCGCGAAGGCGGCAAGGGTACTGCCGTACTCGTAAAAGAGATATGCGAATATTATCCCGACCGCACTATGGGTACGGGCGCGGATTACGCGTTTATCAGATATCTTGCGGCAGAAATGCAGTCTTACGGCTATCCCGCGGCGACCTTTGAGGACGAAGGCGGTACCGGAGGCAGCGGTACGGGCGGCGGACAGACCGAGCTTTCTGACACAAACGTTTCAGAAAGCGGTACGGGCGCGACGGTCAGCGTAAACGAATTTGAGTTTTCAAACTATTATACGCAGGAGAAAGAAAAGGGTTATAATCTCGTATACGATATTCCCGCCGCGACAGATACGAAAGACACCGTTCTTTTGCTTGCGTCTTACGACAACTGCGCGGGACTTGTGATTTCTTCCGTCGATTACACGACAGGACAGACGACTAAGGACAAGATAGGAGGAGAGGGGGCTTATTCAAACGCTACGGGCGTTGCCGTTCTGCTCAGAATCGCTTACGAACTGGCGGATAAACAGCTGCCGTACAATCTGTCGATAGCATTTGTTGACTGCGGAGAAAATTCTTGGGACGGCGCGGCGGAAGTTGCAAAGAAATACGAAAACAGCGAAGGCAATTTTATATGCCTCAACTTCAACAGGCTGGGCGCGGGAGATTATACGTATATCTATTCGGACGAAAGCAGTCAGGCTTACAACGACTATTTTTACAGCGCGGTGAAAAAGACGGACAGCAACGGTGTTTTTGCTGAAATTCCTATGAATAAACAGGTTGCCGATATAAAGTTTATCGACGCGCAGAAGACGGATTGCAGCCACTTTGCGATGTACGGCGACAATCTCGTGTTCAATATCAGAGGACTTGCGGTTGCGAGTTATGTATCTTTCAACTGGAGCGCGTTTGAACACCCGTTCTATACCGAAACCGCCGGATACGAGAACGTTATGGGAACTTCGGCAGATACGTACAAAGTGCTGACGGAAAGACTGGGCGGCGGTGAAGAAGGCGAAAAGGTGCTTGCGCAAAGGCTTGACGCAGTGGTGCTCAACGCCGTTACCGCAATCAGTGCGGACAATGCGTCGACGTTGTTTGGCGCGGTCGAAAGTTCAGACCCCGCGAAGAGCGGAAATTATGCCGATGCCGCGTCCGTTGCGTCGCTTATCGTAAAGATAGCAATCATAGCGGCTTGCGTAATCGCCGCGATTGTGCTGACGTTCAAAGTAAAGGACAATCTGGTCAAAAAGCAGAAAGAGAAGTTCGAGCGTATGCAGAGAGAGGCGAACGTTACGCGTACGGCACAGCCTTCGGCAGAAGACATCTTTTCTCTCGGAGGAGAAAACAAGGGCGACAAGGAAGAAGAAAACGACAAGAGCGGCAATAAAGGCAACGGCGGCTCTGACGGCTCTGACGACGTTTTTGAAGGATTCTGATAAAGAAAAAACAAAAAAATACACGACCGGTTCCTTAAAGGGACCGGTTTTTTTGACGTCTTTTCGCATAGAAATATTCCGTTGACGGATTCACGCGTATGTAAAATTTTACTTGAAAAAGCGGTAAAAAGCAAAATTCAAGCTTAAAATGCTTTATTTTTAATAAAAATTGTTATAGAATAAGTAAAACAATGAGGTGGCAGATGTTGACCAACGCGTTACTTGCAACTACAATGAAGGATTACGTCGAACATATCGGCTGGTGGAGCATTATCGACCTGGTGGTGCTGATTGGCGTGCTGACCGTAATCCTGCTGTTTTTCAAAAAACGCAACAGCCTCAAGCTGGCGATTTTTACGGTTGCCTATATTTTGCTGTATATAATCGTTGTGTTCGCGGGAATATATGCCGAAAAGATAAACGAAAACGTCGTAGGTTTCATGTATCTGACAAAGCGGATTATGGACTTCGTTTCGGTATTTTTCATAGCTGCGTTCGCAGTGGTATATCAGTCTGACCTCAAGGCGTTTTTCAACAAGATTGCGAGAACGCGCGACAAGTCGAGCGGATACGAATTCAGCTCTACCGACGACGAACTGGTGAACAGCGCGGGGCAGATAGTGAAGGCGTGCCAGAATATGGCAAAAAACGACGTGGGCGCGCTGATAATCATCGTAAGGACTTCGATTTCCTCTCATATTCTTGAAACGGGGACGGAACTCAACGCTGAAATATCTTCGGGACTTCTCGAAAGCATTTTCAGCACAAAAGGACCTCTGCACGACGGCGCGGTAATCGTCAAGGGCAGCAGATTGCTTTCTGCAGGTTGTTTCCTCCCTCTGTCGCAGGAAGTCGACATCGCAAAAGAGCTGGGTACGCGCCACCGCGCGGCTATAGGCGTAACTGAAGAGAGCGACGTGTTTGCGATAGTAGTCAGCGAGGAAACGGGTATTATCAGCACGGTAGAAAAGGGCAAGATAAGAAGATACATGACTCCCGAAAAGCTGTTTGAGCAGATAAAAGTCGCTTACGGCATCACTCAGGACACGTCGGGAAGAGAAAAGAAGAGAGAGAACAGGTTTTTATGATTATCAACAAGGCAGAATTTCTTTTGCCGTCCGCATCGGTCGACAAGACACGTTGGGCGGTTATCGCATGCGACCAGTTTACGTCGCAGAGAGAGTACTGGAAAGAGCTTGAAAAAACGGTAGACGGCGCGCCCAGTACGCTTTCTTTAATCTATCCCGAAGTTTATCTCAAAGACGGCGACAAAAGCACCCGCATATCCCGCATACGCGAGGCTATGGAAAAATATACGTCGGACGGCACTCTTATGCCTGCAAAAGGGGTTATCCTGGTGGACAGACAAATATCTGACGGAAGGCACAGGATAGGACTTGTAGCGACTCTGGATTTGGAAGAGTACGAGTTTACTCCCGTCAACGACGCACACGTCAAGGCAACTGAGCGTACCGTAGAAGAGAGATTGCCCGCGCGCATAGAAGTCAGGGAGGGCGCGTCACTTGAGTGTTCTCACGTGATGTTGCTCACGCAGATAGGCGGATTTATAGAAAAAGAGCTTGAAAAGAGAAGGTCTGAAAAACCCGTTTACGATTTTGACCTCAATATGAACGGAGGCAGACTTACGGGGTATCTCGTCGAGGATTGCGATTCTATGCTTGAAGAACTCGACAGGATGACCGCGAACGCGAACGACAAAGTGCGTTATGCGGTGGGCGACGGCAATCACTCTCTGGCAACTGCAAAGCGTTGCTGGGAGAAGATTAAGCCTTCGCTTTCTGAAGAGCAGAAAAAGACTCACCCCGCGCGTTTTGCGACGGTCGAAGTGGTGGACGTATACGACAAATCGCTTGACTTTGAACCGATACACAGAGTGCTGTTCAACGCGGACGAAGACGCGATTGAATACCTTGCTGCAAACTGCGGAGGCGACGCGTCGGTAAAGGTGGTTTTCAAAGGAAAAGAATATTCCGTTCCCGTACGCGAAAACACCTCTGACGCTATTGCGGATTTGCAGAACGCTATGGACGCTTACCTTGCGGCAAATCCCGCGGCGGGCATAGATTACGTCCACGGCGACGGATATACCGCAAAGGTGGCTGAGGAGAGCGGTGCGATTGCGGTATTCATGCCCACAGTTCATAAAGATACGCTTTTCGATTACGTGGCGAGAAGAGGCGTTCTTCCGCGCAAGTCCTTCAGTATGGGAAATGCTGAGGACAAACGCTATTATTACGAAACAAAAAAGATAAAATAACCAAACAGAGGAAGATATTATGGCAGTCAAAGTGGTAAAATTCGGCGGCACGTCCATGGCGGACGCTGGCGCAATCAATCAGGTCGCGGACATCGTACTCAGCGACAGCGAAAGGAGATACGTCGTCGTATCCGCTCCCGGCAAGAGATTTTCGGGCGATACGAAGGTAACGGACCTTTTGTACGCGTGCTATCACGACCTTGAGATAAACGGAGAGTGTTCCGCAACTTTCGCCAAGATTCGCGAAAGGTTTACTCAAATCGTGGCGGACCTGGGTCTGGACCTCGACATGAAACCCATACTCGACGAAGTCGAAAAGAAGATGGTCATCAATTATTCCGTCGATTACTGTGCGTCGAGAGGAGAATACCTCAGCGCGATTGTCCTTGCAAAAAAACTCGGCTTTGAATTTATCGACGCAGAGAAGATTATGATTTTCGACGACAACGGCAATTTCCTGTCCGAACAGACCAACGAACTGGTTGCAAAAACGCTCAAGGACGTAAAATGTGCGGTAATCCCCGGTTTTTACGGGGCAGACGCGACGGGCAGCATACATACTTTCAGCCGCGGCGGTTCAGACATTACCGGTGCGGTCGTGGCGAGAGCGGCAAACGCAGTCATCTATGAGAACTGGACTGACGTCGACGGTTTTATGTCCGCAGACCCCAGGATAGTTGAAAATCCCACAATAATCAAAAAACTCTCTTACAAAGAGTTGCGTGAGCTTGCTTATATGGGAGCAAACGTGCTGCATCCGGAGGCGGTATTCCCCGTCAAGGCGAGCGGTATCCCCATCAATATCCGCAACACTTTCAATCCTCAGGCTCCCGGTACGCTGATAGTTTCCGAAGTGGAGGAGGACGAGTTCTCAAAGCGTCAGATAACGGGCGTTGCCGGCAAGAAAGGATACAGTATCATCTTTATAGAAAAAGAACTTATGAACAGCGAACTCGGTTTCGGCCGCAGAGTGCTTTCCGTGCTGGAATATTACAACATCCTTTTCGAGCATATGCCCAGCGGTATAGGCACTCTGAGCATAGTAGTTTCCGACAGCGAACTTGCAGGAAAAGAGGACGTGGTAATTGAGCGCATAAGAAATATCGTCAAGCCTGACAGCATAGAGATAAAATCGGGCATTTCGTTGATTTCGACTGTAGGACACGGTATGTCGTTCCGCCCCGGTACGGCGGCTAAACTTTGCGACGCGCTGGCAAAGGCAAACGTCAATATCCGTATGATAGACCAGGGTTCAAGCGAGCTTAATATCATAGTTGCGGTTGCAACGCAGGATTACGAAAAGGCAGTCAACGCGATTTATCACGCTTTTGTCTGA
>CALWHB010000049.1 GCA_944380275.1 uncultured Christensenellaceae bacterium
CCCCACAACTCAACATACTCTTGGCGCGGAGGGGAGAAGGTTCGGGACAGCGTAAGCGAGAGATTTTGCGTTGCAACAAGGAAAAGCGCGCAGGCAATACTCTTGCGGTATTGGCAAGCGTTTTGACAAAGTTGCGGCGGAAAATAGCCGCTTGCGCCCCAAACTTTCTCCCCGACGCGACAGACCAAAAAAAAAGACGACCGTCTGTGCGGTCGCCTTTTCAGATAAGGGGGATATTTATGTTATGCATTTTCACGCGCTTGCCAGTATGCCTCAAGAGAGCCGTACTCTGTCGTGATTTGCATATAGAAACTGTCGTAATCTTCTGCGGTATATGCCGGTCTGTCCTCTTCGTAATATGCGAGATATATCTCCTCGAGTTCGCTCCTCATACCGTCGATAACGGTCTGCGTTCCGTCAAGGAACTCTGCCACGCTTTCGGGTATAGCAGAGATTGCGTTCTGTACCGCAGCGGTTATCTCTATGTTGAGTTTTTCAAGTTCGTCAAGGATGTCGTTCATACAACCTTTGAGTTCGTCTATCGTCGCGTTGCCTATTTCTTCAATCCACTCTTCGTCGATAAACAGGTCGTAAGCCAATATCAGCTTAAGAAGGTCGGCAGAGTTGTCCACCGCGTCTTCTCTGAGTTTTTCTATATCGGCAAGCACCGCCGTCATACGATTGCACATATCTGCAAGCTGAGCGTCATCTTTCCAGTCGTCGGTGCTAATCACACCCCAGTAGTCAGTACCCAGCAATGCGATAATGCTTACCGTATATCTCTTTATTTCGTCGTTGAGTTCCTGCGCCTGATGCAGAAGTTCTCTGGTACGGGAAATCCTTGAACACTCCGCTTTGAGCAAATCTCTGAGGTATTCAAAGACTTCTTTCTCGTAATAACTTCTCAGTTCTTCGAGTGCGTTCGTATTGCTTGCGGCAAGCTGTTCAAAATAACTGTCCGCCTTTGCCGCAACGCTCTCCACCGCACTCTTCAAATCGTCTGCGGCAGTACCGTACAATCCGGCGAGATAATCCGCGTCCTCTTTGACTGCTACAACCGCACACAGGATACCCTTTTGCATAAAGTTGGTTTCTATCGCAGCGGTCGTCTTTGTAATGACTTCGTCCTGCTGACTGTCGCTGTTGCTTACGACGGTGATTCTGACGGCATTTTCGCTTTCAGGCAGGATATATCCCAGTTTTCCCGCCTCATCGGCTATCATAGCCGCCGCCTCATCGACCGTTTTGCCGCTTACGCTCTTTCTCAGTTCTTCGCTTAAAAGCACGTCTGCGTCGCCGTTCGCACTCTTTACAGCCGTTACCCTGAGGTCTTTGTCATAGATGAGTTCAACCGAAGGATTGATGTCCAGCCTGAGATAACCTGCCTCGTAAACGGGTACGGGAGTTTCTCCACCGCCCATAGTAGCGGGGATTATTATCGAAAGCGCGATTGCAATAACCAGGACTGCAGCTATCGCACCGTATATAAAAGGTCTTGACGCGTTTTTCCTCTTCTGCGGTATGACGTCTATCTTGTGTCTGCTCTTTTCGACCTGTTCTGATTTTGTAAGAACAGGCGCGTTTTTCACCTTCGCGGACATGGAAGGCGTAAGTTTATCGAGTTCTTTATCCAGCATGCTTTTGAGTTTCTTCTCGTCCATTGCTCAGCCCTCCTTCAATTTATTTTGCAGTTTTTTTATCGCTGCGTTGTATTTCCAAAGCACTGTACCCAGAGCAAGCGACAACATATCTGCTATTTCACGGTGCTTAAAGCCCCACAATACGTGCATTATTACTATCTGTCGCTCCTTCTCGTCCAGCACGGAATTTATCGCGTCGAAAACAGGCGAATCGTTCATCTCGTAAGATTTTGACTCAAACCTTCCGGTCTGTTCGTCGGATGCGACCACTTCGCGCTTTATCTTTTTTATCTCGTTCAGCGCGGTGTATTTCGCCACCTGAAACAACCATGCCCTCGCGTCCGTTCCCGCTTTGTATTTGCTTATGTTCGCCTTGACTTTCAGATAAACCGTCTGGGTCATATCCTCCGCCGTATGATAGTTGTCGCAAAAGCCGTATACAAAAGCGAATATTCCTTTGCTCGTTTCTGCGTACAGTCTTTCAAAAGCGGCGTTATCACCCTTTGCGACTTCCTGTAAGCACAAGTCTAATTCTTTTTTATCCAAATCCCTCTCCCTGTTCAAATATTAAACAATCGTGATTTTGTATTTATTGGCATACTTATGTAAAATTTTTCTGTCTTTGCCACACGCAGAATTTTATCACACAAAAATCGTGCGGCGCAAGATATAGCGAAGAAAAATGCATACTCCGGGCATAATATGTCTTCTTTTTTTTGCAATAATACTCAAACTTTATACAATTGTGTATAAGAGATTGGATTTTGTGGCAAAAAAATATTACTGCACAAAACAAGAAGATTATTTTCTTGTTTAGCCGCACAATAACCGCTATGCGCGTTGCTATGCTCGCGCGCGTCTGTTATAATATCGATATAAAGGAGCTTATATGAGTTTTTACGACGAAGTGTATCAGGTGGTAAAGGCTATCCCGTACGGCAAGGTCGCAACTTACGGTCAGATAGCGAGGATATTGGGTTCTCCCCGCGCGTCCCGCGCGGTAGGTTACGCTCTGCACGACAATCCCACGCCGGTAATAATCCCCTGCCACAGAGTTGTCAACCGTTACGGCTCCCTCGCAAGGGCTTTCGCTTTCGGAGGAATACAGGCTCAGGCAGAACTTCTCTCAAAAGAAGGTGTCGTCTGCGACGAAAACTATATTGTCGACCTGAAAAAATATCAATGGCAGGAAGGTCTGAAATGGTAGAAGAATACGTCGTTACCGCAACTTTGGACGCCACCGTGGATTCAAACCTGCGCGCGGCGGGATTTTCAGGCTCAATGATTACCCCTTTGAGAAAAGAGCTGGGCAGAATACTTCTGAAACGCGCGGACGGAGCCGAAAAAGCGGTATTTGCAACGACAAAAGCCTCGGTGGGCGACGTAATACGCGTATTTCTCCCCGTATCTCCCGTCCTCTATCCGTCAAGCGACCTCAAACCCGTTTTCGTCTACGAGGACAAAGACATTGCCGTCGTCGACAAGCCTCACGGCATAGCAAGCGTACCTGTAAAATCTCATTTTAAAGACAGTCTTGCAGGCATATTGGGTTCTGTGTGGGGAGAATTCGTTTACCGCCCTGTCGGAAGACTGGACAAAGATACGTCGGGGCTGATAATCATAGCGCGCAATACGCTTTGCGCCAACCGCCTGCATCAGATGCAGCTTGACGGAAAAATCGAAAAATTCTACACCGCTCTCGTCGAAGGAATAATGCCTGAAAGCGGAGAGATTGACGCGCCGATTGCCTTGTCTTCAGACGGAATAAGACGAGAAGTCAGCTCGTCGGGCAAAAGCGCAAAAACACTGTTTACCCGTATCGGAATATCAGACCACCGCTCTCTTGTCAGATTCAGACTTCTCACGGGCAGGACGCATCAGATACGCGTACACTCGGCTTACATAGGTCATCCGCTTGCTGGCGACAGCCTCTACAATCCTGCCGCATATTGCGGAGAACGACTTATGCTGCATTGCTCGCGCCTTTCGTTTCCTCACCCTGTTACGGGAAAACTCATTGACTGCGAAAGCACTCCCCCTTTTTCTCTCTTCTGATTTTCTCTTTGCGGTAATTCTTTTCTTGTCTTTATATATTCAAATTTGTCTGCAAATAAAATTTTGCATCCAAGATTTTACACATACGGGGTTTAAATATCCTTTACATATCCCAAGTTCAAGCGTACAATATATGCGGAAATAAAAGGAGCGTTTTTCGGTATGGTAAAAGATCTCACCCAAGGCAAACCGTCAAAAGTCATACTGATTTTCAGTCTGCCGCTTTTGCTTTCAATGGTGTTCCAGCAGCTGTACAACATGGCTGACAGCATTATAGCAGGCAAGATGATTTCAAACAACGCCTTAGCGGCAATAGGCGTGTCAACCCCGGTAACCATGATATACGTGGCAATCGCCGTGGGTTGCAGCGGAGGTATAAGCGTAGTTATAGCCAACCTCTTCGGTCAACGCAAATACCGCTCTGTAAAAACTGCCGCAAGCACCTCTCTCGCGTTTATGTTCGCGCTCGCCGCCGTTCTCACTCTCGTGGGATACTTTATATCTTCGCCCCTCGTAAAACTTCTTCAGACCCCGGCGTCTATAGAATCTGACAGCAGCGCGTATCTTGAAATTTACACTTTGGGTCTTATTTTCGTGTTTATATACAACGCGTCCAACGCCGTATTCACGGGCATGGGCGACAGCATAACCCCGCTTATACTTCTTATCTGCTCGTCTGTGGGCAACGTAATCCTCGACATCGTAATGGCAAAACCACTCGGCGTCGCCGGACTTGCTTATGCAACGCTCATAGCGCAGGCTGTCGCCGGAATAATAGCGTTTGTCCTCGTTATCTTAAAAATGAAAAAACTGACGGACGGCGAAGAGGCAAACCTCCCAAGACTTCCCTACCTCAAGCGCACCTTCAACTTCAGACTGTTGCGCTCGGTACTGGCAATTTCCATACCGGGAGTGTGCCAGCAGTCTTTCGTTTCGGTAGGACAACTCTTTGTGCAGGGACTTATAAACGGATTCGGAGAACAGACTATTGCTGCTTACACCGCGGCAATGAAAATAAATACCTTCTGCATTGCGTGCATTGTTACGATGGCAAACGCTGTCGCTGCTTTTACCGCTCAGAACATGGGCGCAGGCGACCTAAAGCGCGTAAAACAGGGTATGCGCTCCGCAACCGTCCTGCTCTGCTCTTTTGCCCTTATTATCATCGCAATAGTCTCCATATTCGCAAAACCCCTTACGGGATTCTTTATAAACACTCAGGACGCGTCTTCTGCCGTTTCGAGTGCGGAAGTAATAGCAACAGGCGCGAACTTTTTGTGGATAACATGTCCTTTCTATATCTTCATCGCGATAAAGACGACCGCAGACGGCGTAATAAAAGGCGCGGGAAAACTGCTCCAGTTTATGATTTCCACTTTCGTCGACCTGATACTGAGAGTCGTGCTGTGTTACGCACTCGCTCCTTCTCTGGGATTTACCGGCGTATGCATCGCATGGCCGATAGGTTGGGTAATAGGCACGGCACTTGCAGTCGGTTTTTACCTTTCCAAAAAATGGCAAAAAAGCAAGTTTGCGGTTTCTGCATAAAATCACAACTTTAGACTGTCGGTAAAAACGCCGCCGCAACTTGCCTAAGCGAAGAATTGCTCAAATATAAATATCCGAAAATTACGATTTATCGGACGAAGACTTTAAAAACCGGGGGTTTCCCCCGGCTTTACGTTTTCGTAAAAGCTGCATAATCTTGTCCTTATTCCTGCCGTAACGCGCTGTTCTAATTTTTCATACAATGCTGTATGGCTACTCTGAGTGTTTCTATTATTGCCAAAGACGAAGAAGACGTAATCGCGCGCGTCATAAACTGCGCAAAACGATTTGCGGACGAAATAGTGGTTGCCGACACCGGAAGCAAAGACAAAACCGTGCAGATAGCGAAATCCCTCGGCGCAAGAATTTACTCTTTCGACTGGTGCGACGACTTTTCTAAAGCGCGAAATTTCGCTTTTTCAAAAGCAACGTGCGACTATGTGATGTGGCTTGACTGTGACGATGTCGTAAACGGCGACAACGCACAGAAGATTATCTCGCTCAAACCCGTCCTCAACGACGCGGATATATGGTATATGAAATATGCCGCCGCTTTTGACGACGACGGAAGACCCACTTTTGAATATTGGCGAGAACGGATATTCCGCCGTTCTCTCGGCGAGAGATGGACTGACCCCGTCCACGAAGTTTTTTACGCTGAAGGCACGCGCAGATTTGAGGACGTTACGGTAAGGCACGAAAAACTGCACCCCTCTCCCTCACGCAGAAATCTGGATATTTATCTTAAGCTTATTTCTTCAGGCGCAAGACTTTCGCCACGGCAACAGTTTTACTTTGCCGGCGAACTGGCAAACAACAACCTCAACTTTCTTGCAAAATCCGCATACGAAGACTTTCTCAAAACGGACGGCATGATTGAAAACAAATTGCAGGCGTGCATAAATCTCGCGCGGATTTTTTCGTCTGAAAACGACTATAGCTCTGCGCTGTCTGCCCTTTCTAAAGCGTTTGAATACGGAGAGCCGTCCGCAGAACTGTGTGTCGCCACGGGAAACGTATATATGGCGTTAAACGACACGGGCGCAGCAATTTTTTGGTATAAATGCGCCTTAAGACCTATTCCTGAAAATACTCTTGCCTTTGTGGACGTATACTGCTACAACTACTATCCTCTCGTCCAACTGGGACTGTGTTACTATCGCAGAGGCGACCTTTTAAAAGCCGCGGAATATACCGAACGCGCGCTTGACTTCAAGAAAAACGACCCCGTAGCGACGGCAAATCTCGCATGGTACAAAGACGCGCTTTTGAAATGCTCAGGACAAAACCTTACATCTTGAATTTTATGCGCACGCGGTTGTTCATAAAATAATACGGGGAAAATCGAAAACGGCTTTTTTGATTTGATTAATATCGCTTGCCGGCATTTAAATTTTTTGCCTTGCAAACTCGCGCAGATACTCTGACGCGATTTTGTCGTGTTTCGCGCCAAACATGTGTCTGCCGCCCTCTATAATATACAACTTTACGTTGCCCTTTTTTCTCTGCGAATATACTTCTGCCGCTTTGTCGATATATTCCCTTTTAACTATGCCGTCGGCAGACCCGTGCACGATAAGCACGTCGCCGCAAAAGTCTTTTATCTCCTCGTAAGGATGCAGATTCTGAGCGTCTTCCACATATTTTCTGCCGAGTTTCATAGGTCCGCAACGTACTGTCGCGGGAATATGTTCGGGGTCGAATTTCGCCAGCATCATTTTGCCTGCTACAGCGTCGTCATGAATACAGAAAGCGGGGTAAAACAATATCAGCTTTTGAGCATTTACCTCTTTTGCTGCAAGAGAGGCGACAAGTCCCCCCTGGCTGCACCCCATAAGAGTCAGTCCGTTTACATCCGCATACGGTCTGTTCAGAGCATAATTTACCACTGCTTTGAGGTCCTCTACTTCTGTAATGACAGACATTTCGGTCGTACTGCCGTCGCTTTTGCCTTTGATAAGGCAACCTCCGCAAAAGTCGAAACAATATGAGAGATACCCTTCTTCTGCAAGCGCGACCGCATAACTCCTTACCGTATCCTGAAACGCCATAAAACCGTGGCATACCACCGCAACGGGCAATTTGTCTTTTCCCGTTTTCAACGGTCTGTACTCCGTTCCTCTTATGATAAGAGAACCTCTCTTGCACTCGAATTTCTCTTCTGCAATCCCTGCCCGTTTAATTCTGTTTTTTAATCCTGTCAGTCCCCACATTTCAAATCCCGCGCTTTTCACTTATGAACAGTCTCTTTGCTCAAATCCGTTTTTCAGATTTCTATCCCGTTTTTAATGTTTACGTATTTTGCAAGGTTGATTCCTTTGTTCAGTTCCGTAACGCAATAATGATTCAATTTTGCGATTTTCACAATATCCGAAACTCTTACGTTGTTTGAACGTATTATTTCGCCGTATCTGATACCGAAAAGATGTATTATTGCAACTTTATCGTTTTTCGTATTGTCGTATAATTCTCTCAATTTTGCAGCTAATTCGTTCACGGAATATTCCATAAATACACCTCCTTGTCTTATATCTGTTATATCATAGCAAAAATCTGCTGTAAATTCTTTTTATGACCCCGTGGATTTATAGCGACTCAGTCCGAAAGCGAAAAACGCGTAACAAGGAAGTATGAATACGGCGCATATAAGCGGCAGAAAGATATACCAAAGCCGCTCTGTCTTGCCCACAAGATAGAGAAACGGGTAATACTGAAACAACGCGACAGGTATAACGTAAGTGAAAAACCCCAGCACCCCTTTGCCGTAAATAGAAAGCGGATATTTTCCGAATTCACGCGTTCCGTCAGTAAAGACGTTCATAAACTCAAGTCCTTCTATCGTAAAGAAACTTATGCCCGCATAAAGCACGAAAAGCGCGAGATATACCGATATGCCGCCCGCAATCATGAGAATAAGCGTAGCTATCTTGTCAAACGTCCACACTACCCCGCATGTGGGAATCGCGTAACACAATGTTATCGCAGCCTGCAAAAATCTCCCCGCTCTCGAAAACTCTATCGTCGATGTCAACACCTGAAAGATTACCCCTCTCGGACGCAAAAGAATCCTGTCGAGTCCTCCGCTTTTAATCAGTTTGGGAAAGGTATCGAACCCTCTGAAAAAGCACTCCGCGACAGAAAAGGACAGTAACACCGCGGCAAAGCAAATCAGCACCTCCGAAAAGGTATATCCGTCCACCTGATTAAAGCGGTCAAACATAAAATATATCCCGAAGAACGCCGTGAAAGACACGAGAAACTGCCCCAGAATCGTCATAAAGAAAGAGGCTTTATACTGCATCTGCGACTTTAAAAGTATGCCGATATATTTAAAATACAGTTTCATATCAACCTCCCTGCACGACGACTTTTTTGAGCGCGTGCTTTATCAGCAGCCTGCCTGAAACGTAAATGACGACCAGCCAGAAGAGCTGTACCCCTATCGCCGCCAGCGCGTCCGCGCCCGATGTATAACCCGTATAGATAAGAAAAGGCGTGCTTTGCATGGACGCAAACGGCAAAAGATTGAAAATCGTCTGCACCGCGTCAGGAAAAAACGGGATAGGTATTACCGCTCCGGACAGAAACTCCATAAGCGTAACCGACAAAATTTTCATGCCGGCAGGAGAAACGGTGTAAAATGCCGATATATAAATTACCATTGAAATCGACACCTGCAGGAAAAATCCTGCAATCAGAGATACAAAAAACAACGCTCCGCACGCCCAGTCGGCAGGCAGAGAAATGTTGTAAGGATACGGCAGACAAGCCGCAACGATAAATATCGGCAGGCATCTGAGCAATACGTTTGAAAGCCTGGTCGCAACGTTTTTTACAAACCACATATTGTATAAATCGCATGGACGGCACAACTCATACGCTATGTTTCCCGACGTAATACTGTCAAATATGTCGTTGTCGAAAAGCCATATCATAAACATCGCAAGCAATGCCTGTTGCAGCCAGATATAAGTCGTAAGCTGAGAAAATTCCATAGGAAAATTCTCCGCCCCGCTCTGATAAAAGGCACGGTACATCAGTATCGACAAAAATCCCCAGGCAAACTGAGTAACAACGCCCGCCCATGCGGCGGCGCGGTACTGAAGTCCTGCGATAAATCTTATTCTGAAAAACGAAAAATACTGTTTCATATTTCAAATTCTTTATACAGCGAAACCACGGTTTCGTCTACGGACGCGCCTTTGACGGATATGTCTTTTACTTCTACGACGGAAGTAACGTAAGCAATCGCCTGCGCGACAGAGATTTCTTCTGTATCCACGACTATTTCAGCATGCCCTCCTATATCCTTTACGACAGATATTTTGTCTGTCGGAGGAAAAGCATTGCCCGCATACACTACCGTCAGCGTTTTCCTTGAAGAATTTCTCGTCTTAAGCTCGTCCAGCGTGCCGTCAAGCAGAATCCTGCCCTTTCCTATAAGCAGAATCCTTTCAGTCAATGCCTCTATGTCCTGCATATCGTGGGTAGTCAGAATTACGGTCGTCTTGTTCTCTCTGTTTACTGCCTTGATAAAATCTCTGACAGCTATCTTTGAAACCGCGTCAAGCCCTATCGTCGGCTCGTCGAGAAAGAGGATTTTGGGATTATGCAACAGCGACGCGGCTATCTCACACCTCATCCTCTGCCCCAGAGAAAGCTGTCTTGCAGGAGTCTTTACAATCTCGCCTATGTCGAGAAGTTCGATAAGACGGGAGGACGTCCTTTTGTAATCCTCATCGGAAATCCTGTAAATATCCTTGAGCAAGTCAAAACTGTCCGCAACGGGTACGTCCCACCACAACTGCGTCCTCTGCCCGAAGACCACGCCTATTTCGCTCACATGCGCCTTTCTGTCTTTCCACGGCACACGTCCGTTGATGACGCACTCTCCGCTGTCCGGGGACATTACTCCGCTCATAATCTTTATCGTGCTGCTCTTCCCCGCCCCGTTGGGCCCGATATATCCGACCATCTCTCCGTCGCCTATCGTAAACGAAACGTCTTTCAAAGCATGGATATAGGTATACTCTCGGTTGAAAAGGCTTTTCAATGCCTCTTTGAAACCCGCATTTCTCTTTGCGACCTTAAACGTCTTATTGATATTCCTGAGTTCTATCACTTTTCTTCCTCTTTAGCCGACAGGCTGATTTCAAAATGCACGCACCTTAAACCTCGCGTGCCTCCTCTCTTTACCGCAAGCCGAAAAACGGCATAAAACTTCGCAATTATTGCGTAACGGATAGATTATAACATAGACAGAATAAAATGTAAAGATAACTAACGATTATTTTTTGAATTTTTGAAACTCGTTTAAATTTCGTTTCCCTTCTTACAGACTCGCCTTTCCGTATTTGTTTAAAAAATCACGCATTTCAGAAAAAGAGTTAATTATCGTTCTGACTTTTGCCGTTCCTATGCCTCTGATTTTTGACAACCCTTTTTCAGTCATTTCCAATACTTCTTTGACCGTATGAATATTTGCTCTCTTGAGTTGCCGTACGCACGTGCATCCGAATTTTTCCAATTGCTCGACTTTCATATCTGCAAAAGCGTCTTTCTCCACCCCGATTTCTTCTCCAACCGTCTTGAATCCTGGCGTGTTTTTTCGCTTCTCTTCCTTTTTCGTGGCAAACTCAATAAAATTTCTTATATCCGCAAAATCTATTTCTCCGCGCAGTTTTTTTATGTTTTTCATCCTGCCTTTGTAAAACAACATAAACTCTACATCTTCTTTCAACAAAGAAAATCTGAGTTCGACAGACGTCTGCTCGTTTTCAAGTCTGACAGAATATTTGCCTGCTCTTTCTATAAATTTTAAAGCGGGATATTCTTGTCTTAAAAACGCACGTATATTTTCATAATTCATTTTGCAGACCTCGTCTGCATAAATCGCCTTTATCAGAGGACTGTCTTTTGTTGCCATTACCTTTATGCCATCGTTTGTCGAAATCATTTTTTCACCTTTTTATCGATTTTAATAATTTCAGCTTGTTGATTGATTATAAATAACCTGAATCCGATAAAATCTTTTTCTCTCCCGAAGATTTTATAATTCTGTCTTTTAAATCTCTAAAACAATAATAACACAGTCCAAATATGCTGACAAGCACCCGTTCTCTTTCAAGTTTTGATAATACCTTCAACAGGGGCTTTTGCTGCGCAAAAAGAAAATGCAGAGAAACTCTTTT
>CALWHB010000050.1 GCA_944380275.1 uncultured Christensenellaceae bacterium
CCTGCAGGCGAAATCTCTATCGCTCCGACAGAAACCGTTGAAGACAACACAGCTCTCAGCTATGAGCTTATCCACGGCAGAGTTGAGAAATAATAAATCAAATTGAAATAAACGACCCTTCGGGGTCGTTTTTTTTGTTTTCGGCTGAAGAATAGTTATCTTGTTTTATTGTGCCGTGAAAAGGGCTGTTTTTGTAAAAACGGGACATAAGACGGCTCTGAATTACGCATAAAACGGCTTGTCGATATAAAAACCGCGTCTGTCGCAATGCCTTTAAAAATCTTAATATTATTGTCAACGTCTGAAATATTTGATATAATATTTTTGTTGAGTTTGTGTTTGATTTGAAATGCACAGGGGTTTGTTATGCGGACATTGAATTGCCCGACGTTTTGAAAGGAGTATTATATGGAGCAGGAAAATCAGATAGTTACACCGGAAACCGCTGAACGCAAAGCAGTCGAAATTACGCTTGAGTGCAGCGGGTCTGCCAGCTATTATCAGATTCAGAACGACATCAGTCCCGTAAAAAGACTTTACGTTAAGAATACGAGCGGAGCGGATATTGAAAACCTTCAGGTAAAAATATCTTCTCAGCCCGATTTTTTGTTGCCTTGTACTATAGAGCAGAGTGTGCTGCCAAGACGCACGACCGCTAAATTCGACGCAAGTGCAAAGCTTTCGCCGCTCTTTATGGTTGCCGTCGACAACGATATAGAGGGAGAGATAACGGTAGAAGTACTCATAGGGGACAACGTCGTAGACAAAGCCGTGGCAAAAGTAAACGTTACGGCATTTGACAAGTGCAATTTCGGGGCTAATCCGGAGGTTCTCGCTACTTTCGTCAGGAGAACGGCTCAGGTCAATACGCTTATCACGCAGGTAAATAATAAACTCAAAGACTGGAAACTGGCGCATTGCGTCGGCTATAACGGGAACAGAAACGGCGTAAGAAACTATTTCGCCGCATGTTACAGCGCGATAGGCGACGAGCATTTCGATGAGGGGGAACCAAAGCAGGAAGACAGCGAAGTTATTCAGTCGCATAAGGATTTGTTCGCGTCGAGGGTAGCGACACCGCTTGAAATGTCGTTGCTGTTTGCGTCGCTTATTGAGGCAAACGGTCAGAACGCAGTAATAGGTCGCGCGGCAGGTAAATGGTATGTCGGCGTTTTCCTCAGCGACGAGTGTTCTCAGGATTCTGTTTCCGACGACGTGGATTCTCTCGTCAAAAAGTCTGAAAGAGGAGTGAACGAATTTACTCTGATAGGCATACACGACCTGTTTGACGGCGTAGCCTTCGAAAAGGCTGAAAAGAACGCGATTACGGCTCTTAAAAGAGCGTACAGCGTAGATTTCGCCGTGGATATAAAACGTTCACGCATAATGCACGTTTTCCCTCTTCCCGAAAGAGTCCGCGGTCCAAAAGGGTACGACCTGGTTCAAAGTTCTGACTACATGACGAGCGTCGCTCCCAAACAGTTCAAAGAATATAAAGGCGAAATAGGCGGACAAAAAGAGATAAACCGCGTTACTCAGTGGGAACGCCGTCTTCTCGACATGGACATGAGAAACGCGCTGCTCAATTTCAAGGTTTCGAGAACTGCGGTAAAACTACTCGTGCCTTCGCTTGAAGATTTCGTCGGCGCGCTGACTGAGGTCAAATCGTTTACGGTAGACCCGCGCCCGTCTGAAGGAATACAGAATACGGACAAGCTGGGAGAGGGATTTGAAAGAAACTCTTATCTCAAACCCTTTGTGGATTACGTTGCTTACGAATATAAAAATAAACGTCTGCTCACTGTTTACGACCAGAAAAACCATGACGCGACGTTGCAAAGACTGATTAAGAAGGAAACTTCGATACAGGAAGAAACGGGTACGACGACGCTTTATATGGCTGCGGGATTCCTCAGGTGGAAAGAGAACGAACACGGCGAGGATAAGTTTGCGCCGTTGTTGCTTTATCCCGTAACGCTCAGCAAAAAAGGCGTGGCGGCTCCCGTTTATACAGTAGACGTAAATACCGACGACGTCAGGCTCAACAGTACGCTGCTTGAGTTTCTGTACCAGGAATTCAATCAGGATATAAGAGGACTCAGCGAAGTCGCTCTCGACAGCCAGCAGAACATACTTTCTGTCATCGCGCGTCTGAAAAAAGAGGTCGTTTCGAGAAAAGGCTGGGACATCTTCTCCAATGTGTTCCTCGCAAGTCTTTCTTTTGCCAACTATCAGCTGTGGTACGACGTAAAGTATAAGTCCGACAGATTCAGAGAGCATCCTATCGTACGCTCTCTTATAAACAATAAACTGGAGTTGCCCGAAGGCGCGTTCGATTTGTCTTCAAGGAGCAGTGACGAGGCTTATACGGCTGAAGAAAGGATGTATCTGCCAATATCCGCAGACTCTTCTCAGTACAGCGCGATTTACGACAGTCTGTCAAAAAGCTTTGTCCTGCACGGTCCTCCGGGAACGGGTAAGTCGCAGACCATCACGAATATTATAGCCAACAACATAGTGCGCGGCCGCCGCGTATTGTTCGTTGCCGAAAAGATGGCGGCATTATCCGTCGTTCACAACAGACTGCAACAGATAGGACTGGGAGATTTCTGTCTTGAACTGCACAGCAACAAGACGAATAAGAACGTCGTGCTTTCGCAGATAGTGAAAACGCTTTCTCTTTCTGAGCAGAAGGAAACAGCGGATATTGACGATAAATTGCAGGAAATCAACACCTGCGTGGAAAAGTTGCAAAAAGAGCTGGACGCGATGCACCGCAAGAGATACCTGGGTATATCGTTGTATCAGGCTATAATGGGTTACTTTGAAAACAAGGATTCAAGGGACTGTTTGCATATCGACAGCATGTTCTACGAAAAGCTTGTAGAATCCACTTTCCAGAAATATATCGAAATTCTGACAGAACTTGCGTTGCGCGCAAAAGAGTGCGGAGATATTGAAAAGTCGCCTTTCAGACATATCGGCAACTTTACGTTTGACGAGAAATGGAACGAGGAAGGTTCTGCGATACTCGAAGTGTTTGAGCAGGAGCTGAGGCATCTCAGGCAATACGCGCGCATGTTGACACCGCTTTTCAATATGAGAACGGTCGCGCTTACCACGCCCAAGCTTAAAGCCCTTTACAGAATATGCAAATCGTTTGAAAACGAGTATGCGAGAAGGTATTTTGCGGTCGCGGCAAAGGGCGGAAATCCGCGTGGAATAGTAGAATCGTATATTGAGGCACGCGCAAAAACCGACAGCATGATAGCAGAATACACTTCCCGTTACGGTGCGTATCCTTCAGGACTGGATATGGGAGAGATTGCAGATGCGGCAAAGACGGGAGTTTTCTCGCGTGCATTGAAGAGGGTTACTCCGCCCGAACTGGATAAGAAAGAAAGAACTGTATTTGCAGAATATCTGCTCAAATGCGAGCAGACACGCGACGTTTTCGACCGCCGCGCGCAAGAACTTGCCGAAATTTTCGGTATAAAGAGCGGCGACAGGGTTACGCTGGATTCTTGTGCCGGGCTTATTTCGTCGCTTTATGACAACGGGAAACTGCTTTATGCAGAATTCAACGGCGACGTATTTGACGACAGCTGTGCCGCGCTTACTAAATACGGAATAAACAGTTATACAAAATTCTATATGTATGCGTACGAAAGTTGTGCGCGTGCAGAGGCGGCGTTCTGCAGAGTGTTCAATACGGGCGGATACAGCGGAGGCAACGACCTCAACGCAAAGATAGAATATACCGGTAATCTGCAAAAGAACTTCGGCTTTATCCCCAACTGGTGCAAATATCAGGAAATGGTAGAGAAATGCCGCAAGAGCGGTCTGGACTTTGTTCTGGAACCGCTTGCAGACGGAGAGATTTCCGCGATGGAAGTACTCAGCTGTTTCAAGAAATGCGTATATTACAATTTTATACGCAGCGAACTTCTGCTTGACGACGTATTGTGCCAGTTCTCAGGTCTTAACCTTGAAGAAGTCGCGGCGCGTTTTAAAGAATTAAGCGAAGATTATGAGCGTCAGACAAGAAAACTTCTTTACGAAAAGCTGGTTGCAAACGTTCCTAAAACCGACACCGAAGGAGAGCATAACCTTGAAAGAGTTCTTCTCCTGAGAGCGGAAAAATCCAATATGAAAGGCACGACGCTGCGCGGGCTTTTTGCCAAAATACCGCATATTCTTGCCACATGCTGCCCGTGTATGCTGATGAGTCCGACTTCGGTAACTCAGTTCCTTGACATAGATATGGACAAGTTTGACCTTGTTATATTCGACGAGGCGTCGCAGTTGCCTACGTGCAAGGCGGTAGGCTGTATCGCGAGAGGAAACAACGTGATAGTAGTAGGCGACCCCAAACAGTTGCCGCCTACGACTTTCTTCAACGTGGATTACAAGGACGACGAACATTACGAAGTCGAAGACCTCGACAGCATTTTGGACGACTGCCTCGCGTTGGGTATGCCTGAAAATCATCTGCTGTGGCATTACCGTTCTTTGCATGAAAGCCTTATCGCTTTCTCCAACGCGATGTATTACGGCAATACGCTGCTCACTTTCCCGTCGCCCAACGAGCTTAACAGTAAAGTGTCTTTCCGTTATGTAGACGGCATATACGAGAGAGGCGGACTCAAGTGCAATAAGAAAGAGGGCGACGAGCTGGTAAACGAAGTCATAAAGAGGCTCAAAGACCCCAACGAACGCAAGTACAGCATAGGTATAGTAACTTTCAATATCGCTCAGCAGAACTATATTGAAAACGAGCTGACAAAGAAAATACACGAGCAGGGACTCGATGCAGAGGCTTACGACAGAGAAGAGCCGGTATTCGTAAAGAACCTTGAAAATGTACAGGGCGACGAGAGAGATTTGATACTGTTCAGCGTGGGTTATGCTCCCGATAAGAACGGAAAACTTTCTCTCAACTTCGGTCCTATCAATCAGAGCGGCGGATATAAACGACTCAACGTCGCGGTTACCAGAGCGAGAAACGAAATGGTCGTATTCAGCGGTATCTCCGGGCATATGATTGACCTTTCCCGTACCAACAGCAAGGGCGTTGAAGGACTCAAAGCGTTCCTCGAATACGCAGAACGCGGCAGAGAAATGCTGGCAATCAATTCAAAGGATATTGCTGAAAGAGGTTGCGGCATAGGCGAAATGCTGGCAAAGGAACTTAAAGACCGCGGCATTGTATGCGATTACAATCTGGGCGTATCGGACTTCAAAATCGACGTGGCAGTCGTTGACCCGAAGAATAAGAACAGATACGTTCTCGCTATTCTCGCAGACAGCGAAAACAGCTGCAAGCTGCGCGGTGTAAAAGACAGAGTTACTATGCAGACCAAGATTCTGCGCAAACTGGGCTGGAACGTATATCAGCTGTGGACAGTCAATTATTACAACAATCCAAGGCGCGAAATCAACAAGATAAAGGATTATGTAACTGCGCTGACGCAGAAAAAAGTGCTTAGCAAAAAAGTCATAAAAGACGTGCTTACCAAATACCGCGTGCCTTATAAGTCTTATACCGTAAAACCGCTGTCAAAGCCTGGTGCGGATTTCGTTATGGATATTGCCAACGAGGACAAGATAAAAGAGCGTATACGCGCGATTATAGACAGAGAGTCCCCGATTGAAGAACATTATCTCCTGGACAAGCTGACGACGATTTACAACGTCCCCGGTACGGCGAAAAAGGCTATAGCGCAGCTTTCGGAATACGTTTCGGCTTTCGACGGGTTCAGAAAAGAGGAGGGAGGAAAGGCGTTTTACGTGGACAAACCCGTAGAAACCTTCCGTCCGTCCGACGAGAAAATCAAGCGCGATATTGTTAAAATATATCCTGAAGAAATTATTGCGGCAGTAAAATGCGCGATAGAAAGCAATATCGGCATGACGCGCGACTCTGTAGTCAAAGAAGTAATCGCCTTGTTCGGTTACGGTAAAAAGACAAAAGCGGTTGCAGACTGGATTGATAAGGCGATTGAAAAAGCTCTCGACGAAAAACAGCTTATGATTACCGTGGACGGAGTAATAACGACCTGACCGGTATCTGATTGAAACAATAGACAGTCAAACAAAAAATACTTATCCTCATACGGGGATAAGTATTTTTTATCGTACTAATTATATCGTACCGAATAAAAGAATAAAGACAAGCAAAACCGCAAAGCATCCGTATCGCACAATTTGAAATAAATTTTTTTGCGCGTTTATATGTATGATTTGCATTTTGCGTCGGTACGCATTTATTTTTTCAACGGATATTTCACCTTTCCCATAAGACAATGCACGGGTTCTTTTTCAATGACGAGTCCGCAGCAGTTGCACATTATGCAAGACGATTTTGACGATGTTCCGTCTTTTAGCTTTTTTGCAAAGTTGGGTTCGCAAATGAACGGACGACACATCGATACTGCGGAAATGCCTGCGTTCAGAGCCTCCTGCATCTGAGATAAAGACGTTATTCCGCCTACGAGTATCAGGTCTGTGTTTACTGCTTGTTTAAGCGCGACGGCGGCAGGGAAGTTGTACATTTCAAGCGGCTTTGGCTGTGGTATCAGAGGATTGAACAATTTTGCCATTGCAAGCACGATGCGGTTGAGAACTCTGGGAAGACTTGCAAGAGGCTCTCTGTATGCGAATATCGCGTCCATAGGGAAACGTTTTGACCTCATAGTGTTCATGCCGTCCTGTACGCTGCCGCACGAAACTTCAATCGCGTCCACGCCGTACTCTTCGAGCAGCTTTGCGACCTTTACCGAATAATCGATATTCATACCTTTTTTGCGCTTGTCGGTCGCAGAAAGCTTTACCCATATAGGGAAGTTGCCTGCCTTTGCTCTCGCACCCTCTATTATTTCTTTAACTATGCGCATACGGTTTTGCAAAGACCCGCCGTACTCGTCTTTGCGCTTGTTGCCGTTTTCGGATATAAAATCGTGCAGCAGATAGCCGTGTGCGAGGTGAAGTTGCGCGCCGTCGAATCCGTATTCTTTTGCGCGTACTATAGAATTTATAAAGTCGTTTTCAACGCGCGCGATGTCTTCTTTTGTCATTTCGCGCGCCTTGTCGGGATAGAGGAGATGTCTTTTTGCTGTAGGCGCGATTTTCTTTATCCCTATCGTTTTGCTGGACGTCTGCCTGCCGCAATGAGCAAGCTGAGCGACAATTTTAGCCCCTGCGTCATGCACTTCTTTAGTCAGTCTTTTATAACAGTCCGCAGCGTCCGGATTGAAAAAACCGAGGCAACGCGGGTAATTTGACCGCCCGTCTTCGCTTACTATTGCGTATCCCTGTATTATGCAGCCCACGTTGTTTTTTGCGAGATAGACGTACTTGCGTATAAGTTCGTCAGTCGGTCCTTCGTTTGCCGAGTCTGCAAGTCCGTCGTGAGTCGCGCTGCGTATTATACGGTTTTTGAGATTGATTTTTCCTACCGTGCAATCTTCAAACAATTCCATATACAAGTCCTCTGTTGTTTTATTCAAATGCTTTTATAAGTTTTTTGTATTCCGAATCGGTAATCGCAAGCACGCTGCCGTGTCTGGGAGAAAAGTCAAAGTCGTAATACTTCGGGTCCACGCGTTTGAAGTTTACCATATCCGTCGTCTGTTGCATTACGAAATTTCCTTTGCTGTAACAATCCAGCATCATGACATAGCTGTCTGTGCCGCTTATTCTGTAAATAAAGTTTCCTTCGACGTTTGTATAAAATACGCTGACGACGGGGTCTTCGGGTTCTGTGTAAGGGCCGCTGGGCTTGTCGGAAACTGCATAACAGATTTTGCTTTCGTTTTCGTCTTTGTAGTAGAGATAATATACGCCGTCCTTTTCTATAATATCTCCGTCGATTGCGTCTTTTCCCGAAGAGGGTGCAAACAGAATCTGCGGTGTCGTTTCGAGAGTTTTGAAATCTTTGGTATAAGCGTACCACAATACGGTGCCGCTCCAGCCTTTTTCCTCGCTGTTTTCGCAGTTTGCCCAATACAGCATATATGACTGTCTGCTTTCGTCCCAGATTGCCTGAGGCGCCCAGGCGCGAACAGTATCGGGAAGGTTGTAGTCCCTTATGTCTATCAATGCAAGTTCCTTCCAGTCAGTCAGATTGTCGCTTTGCCAGACAATAAAACAGTGATTTGACGCCCAGCCCAGCTCGCTTTTCATGTCGGTCGCGATGATGTAGTACCCGCCGTCATGTCCTCTGAATATATAAGGGTCGCGCGCGCTTTTTGTGCCGAGAGTCTGCTCAAGAACGGGGTTGTTGCCGTTTAGAGGAGTGAAGTCGTATCCGTCTTCGCTGACGGCAAAGCATATGCGTTCTTGCTCAGGGTCGTTGCCCGTGAAATATACCATAAGATATTTGCCTTCGCCGTTTTCTGCTTTTTCAGCATAATCGATTACTCCTGCAGCATATAGTGCAACGGGAACGACGACGGCTGCAATTACGATTAGTGCGGTCAGCACAGATATTGTTGCCACAATTGCTTTTTTTCTCGTAATATTCATAAATTTTCCTGCCCGTGTCTGTTAAAAGAATTATTATATTCCGTAGTTTATTGTAAGACGATTGTATTCAGAGTCTGTTATCGGGATGACAGCTCCGTGTCGGGGAGAGAAATCAAAGTCGTAATCAGACGGATTTACTCTCTTGAAATTGACAAGGTCTGTAGTCTGTTGCAGGTAAAAGCAGTTGTTTTTATAGCTGTCCATCAACATCAGATATGTGTCTGAACCTATCAGTTTGTAAACAAAACTGCCTTCGACGCCCTGGTATCTGACGTTTACCACGTTGTTTTCGGGAGCGACGTATCCGCCTGAAAGAGTATCTGAAACCGCATAGCAGATATTGTCTATTCCTTGGTCTTTGTAGTACAGATAAAATTTTCCGTCCCGTCTTACGATGTCGCCGTCTATGCAGTCTGCGCCGCCAGGCGTAGAGAACAGAACTTCAGGCTGAGTTTCAAACTTTGTGAAATCCTTTGTATAAGCGTAATAAATGCAGGTTTCGGTAGAAGTTTCCGCCTCTTCGTCCAGCCACTGGCTTGAAGAAAAATACACCATATACATCTGCTTGTCAGCATCCCATATTGATTGAGGAGCCCAGGCACGGTTGGTTGAGGGGATATAATCCTTGAGGTCTATTATCGTTTCGTTCTGCCAGTTGATAAGGTCTGTTGACGACCAGGTGACTATTGAGTGGTTGGACGTCCAGCCCAGTTCGCTTTTCATATCCGTTGCGACCAGATAGAATTTCCCGTCCCTGCCGCGTGTAATATGCGGGTCGCGTGCGCAACCGGTGCCGAGAGTCTGTTCTATTACGGGATTGTTGTCGTTGAGAGGAGTAAAATTGTAGCCGTCTTTGCTTACTGCGAAACGTATGGTTTCGTTTTCTGGCTCGTTTCCTCCGAAATAAACGAGAAGATATGCGCCTTTATCTGAAGGCGAAGGCGTTGCGTAATTTATGTATCCGAGGAGAAACAGTACCGTAGGAACGGTAATCGCTGCCGCCAGCAGAACGAGAACGCAACACGTAATTATAATTTTAACGCTTTTTTGCATAGCACACCTCTTACAATATAATTGTAAAATAAATCAGTCTTAAGGTCAACGTCTTTTATATATTACTCGTAAACGCGCGTTTATTTTTGACTTTATTGAGGTTGCAAAAATTATCACCTTGTGTTAAAATACAATTAGTCGTTGTGAATCGACGTGAAAAGAGAGGGAAAAAATGATTGACGACATTATAAAAAGTTACGGCAAAGCACTTATAGAAGTAGAGGCAATGGGTGCGACTTTCGAAGATATTCTCAAAAAGAAGGACGTATCTTTCAGCAAAGAATATTTCTGCTGGATGTTTGAGGCGATGCTGCAACACTCGCTGATTGAGATGTCATGTTATGACAACGTTATTGACAAGCAGGAAATAGCACTAATATCCAAAGTTACGAAATATGCGGACATAATAGGGATTTCCAATTCCGTTCTCGGCACAAAACTCAGTTGGGACAACCTTGCGGGCAGCGACGTAGAAAGCGTGAAAAAATGGCTCAACGCTTTGCGTGAAAAACTTATGCCTATGAGTATTACCTTCAGCTCAAAATTTGCCGTTTTCGACAAAATGCTTGAGGGAGATTCTCTTGAAGTTGTTACCGAAGGCGTTGCGGCAATAGTTTCTCTGCTTTCCGCAATAGACGGAAATCTCGACAAAGAAGAAGGCAAGTCATTTGTAAAAACGATGCTGTTTGAGGCACTGGGTGCGATAAAGGCTTTGCTTGCCATGGAAGAGTAGAGAAATAAATAGTTATTTATGCGCATTAAAACGCGGAACGCATTTTATTTATTATTTTGATAAAAAACGATAGACAAAATAAAAAGCGTATGATACTATAATAATGCTTTGGCTCTGTGGTCCAGCGGTTAAGACTCAGCCCTCTCACGGCTGCTACTGGGGTTCGATTCCCCACAGAGTCACCAAAAAACAAACCCGAACGCGATTGTCCGGGTTTGTTTTTTTATCTGTCGTTTGTAATTATCGAAAACCGAAATTTGTTCAACGGTGGTCATTGCCGTTGTCAATATAGGTTTCGCTTTTTATTTTATTACCGTTTTTATCAAACCATGTTTTACTTTCAAATATTTTATTCTTATCGTCGTAGCGGTAATCGTTGTTGTTGTCATAAACCGTTTGATGCAAAGAAGGCGGTCTGTCGCAATTTTGATTGTTATGGAGAGTGTTTTTCCAGTAAGGACCCATTTCTACAGAGGTGGTTCCTTCGTCTGTTTCATAGACGTTAAACTTTACGTTAACAGTACTGCCGTCAGAATCCGTAAATCTCAAATCCCATCTTTTCTTATCGCTCATAAAGATACCTCCTGATTTTTTGTAATATTATTTGTAGTTATCCTATACGGTCAAGTATTTCGAATTTGATTACTTATAATTATAATAAAATTTCAAAAAAGTCAAGGCATTTAATCAAATAGAATAAAAAGTTATAATTCAAACCCTTGACAAAACTTGCAGACATTAATAT
>CALWHB010000051.1 GCA_944380275.1 uncultured Christensenellaceae bacterium
TCGGCTTTACCGATATACTGCATAAAAACACAGACTGCAACACAATTTTAGAAAAAAAAATATAATTTTTAGTTTTTTAATAAAGGATATGCAGCGACAAAAAAAAGACTCCCATAAAGGGAGTCGCTTATTTTCAAATCATTAAATCTTTAAATTGTCAAATCAGCCCAACACGACGTCGAGTATCATCATAACGACAAAACCTATCATTACGCCCCAGGTACCGAGGTGGGGATGTTCTGCCAGCTTTGCGTCGGGGATAAGGTCCTCTGCGACGACGAATATCATCGCTCCTGCCGCAAAAGCCAGCAGCCACGGCTGAAGTACGCTGACGTATGCCGCGAGATAAAATCCGAAAAAAGCAAAGATAGGTTCGACAATTCCGCTGAAAGAACCCAGCAGAAACGCCTTGTGCTTACTTCCCGTCAGATTCTTCATAGGCAGTGCTACAGATGCACCTTCCGGGAAATTCTGAAGTCCGAGTCCAATCGCAAGACCGAGAGCGGAAAGATAAGCCGAGTGTTCTCCCAAAGACGCCGCCGCGCCGAACGCAACGCCGGCGGCAATACCTTCGGGGATATTATGTATCGTTACGGCAAGAAAGAGTTTGGTAGTTTTCTGAAAATTGCTGTGATGTCCCTCTTCCTTCTCCGTTCCGAAGTGGAAGTGCGGTATGACCTTATCCAGAAAGACGAGAAAGAGTCCGCCTATGATAAATCCAACTGCGGCGGGTAATACAGACAGATATTTATTGTCGAAAATCTCCATCGCGCCTTCCATCGACGGCAACAGCAGCGACCATATAGTCGCAGCAATCATAACGCCTGCCGCAAAACCGAGAAAAAGCGTATTGAGTTTAGGAGAAATTTCTCCTTTGAACAGATATACCGTTGCGGAACCCGCGCAGGTAAAAAGAAAAATCAAAGAAAAACCGAGAGCTACCAGTCCCGCGTTACTCATTTGCACACCTCTCAACTCATAATCCTATATAATTATACTACCTGTTTTGAAAATCAGTATATAATTTTTGCCTGTTTGCAACAAAAGTTTAAAATTTTTTGCTGCCGCTCGGATTCTGCGGCTTTAATAGTCAATATTTTCTGTTCTTATCCCGTATTTCTCTCTTATTGCGTAAAACAATCAATAATCTCCCGGATTTTCAACTTATGTATTATGTCATAGCGGATAATACGGTTTTCAAATATACTTTCGATTTACGCAATAAAAAACGGCGGATTTCTCCGCCGCTTTTTTAGCGTGTCGATTACTCGTTGTCCCCGCCTTGAGTTTTGTCGCCGTCATTGCCTTTGTCTGAATTTTCTTTGTTTGTTTCAGCCTCAGGCTTTTCCTGCAACTCGCCCTCTTTCACAGGAGTGAAAGTAAGCTTTTCTCCGTCGCTGTCAACGCTTACGATGTCGCCTTCTTTGACTTCCTTCGCGAGGATTTTTTCGCTGAGTTCGTCTTCAATCATCTTCTGGATTGCCCTTCTCAGAGGTCTTGCGCCGTATTCTGCGTTGCTGCCCTCTTTGACGATATATTCCTTCGCCTTATCGGTAACTTCCAGTTTGATTTTTGTAGGTTCAAGCCTCTTTGAAAGCTGTCTGACGAGCATATCTACTATCTTGTTCATATCCTCTTCGTTGAGAGAGCGGAAGATTATCGTATCGTCTATACGGTTGAGGAATTCGGGGCGGAATTTCTTTTTCAGAGCCTCCATCTGTCTTTCCTTCATATCCTCGTATTTTTTGCTTTCGTCTTTAGTGCCGAATCCGAGTCTTGTCGCCTTTATTTCTCCCGCGCCGACGTTTGAAGTCATAATCACGATGGTATTTTTGAAGTTTACCGTTCTGCCGTGAGAGTCTGTCAGTCTGCCGTCGTCGAGAATCTGCAAAAGTATGTTGAACACGTCGGGGTGAGCCTTCTCAATCTCGTCAAAGAGAACGACGGAATACGGCTTTCTCCTTACCTTTTCGGTGAGCTGTCCGCCCTCGTCGTAGCCCACGTAACCGGGAGCAGAACCAATGAGTTTGGACACGTTCTCCTTTTCCATATACTCTGACATATCTATTCTTACAAGCATGTTCTCGTCGCCGAACATAGCCTCAGCAAGAGCTTTGCAAAGTTCCGTCTTTCCCACGCCGGTAGGTCCAAGAAAGATAAACGACCCTGTAGGCCTGTTGGGGTCCTGTATTCCCGCTCTCGCGCGTCTTACCGCTTTTGCGACCGCGCTGATAGCCTCTTCCTGACCTATTACTCTCTTTCTCAGCACGCTTTCCATATTGAGCAGTCTGTCCGCCTCGCTTTCAGTCAGTTTGACTACGGGTATAGAAGTCCAGCTTGCGACAACGTTAGCTATGTCGTCTGAAGTAACGGTGAGGTCTTCTTTGCCGCGGTTCTGTATCCACGCCTCTTTTTCTTTGAGGATTTTGTCGTGAATCTTTTTCTTTTCCTTCTGCAGCTTAGCCGCGCCCTCGTAATCCTCTCTGGACGCGCAGGCTTTCTCGTCTATTGACAGTTTCGCCTCTTTTTCTTCAAGTTCTCTGACCTCTTTGGGGAGAGTGAAAGAACCCGTCTTTTTCTTTGAGGACGCCTCGTCGATAAGGTCGATTGCCTTATCGGGCAAAAACCTGTCGCTGATATATCTGTCAGACATTTCAGCCGCCGCCTGCAAAGCGTCATCGGTAATCTTTACGCCGTGATGCGTTTCGTATTTTTCCCTTATGCCTTTGAGTATCGTTACGGTATCCTCCACGCTGGGCGGGTCTACCATGATAGGCTGAAATCTTCTTTCCAGCGCGCTGTCCTTTTCAATAAACTTGCGGTATTCCTCTATCGTGGTTGCGCCGATAGTCTGCATTTCGCCTCTTGCCAGCATAGGTTTGAGGATATTCGCAGCGTCCATCGCGCCGTCCTTGGTATCGCCTGCGCCGACAATCATATGGATTTCGTCTATAAATACGATTATGTTGCCGTTGGCTTTGATTTCGCTAATCACGTTTTTGAGTTTTTCCTCAAACTCGCCGCGGTATTTGCTGCCGGCAACGAGGCTGGTTATGTCGAGAGCGTACACCGTCTTGTTCTTGAGCGTTTCGGGAACTTCTCCTTTCACAATTGCCTGAGCGAGTCCTTCGACAATCGCGCTTTTACCTACGCCCGGCTCGCCAATCAGCACGGGGTTGTTTTTAGTACGCCTTGAAAGAATCTGAATAATCCTTTCGATTTCTTTACTTCTACCAATAATAGGGTCAAGCTTTCCCTGGCTTGCCTTTTCGGTAAGGTCGCTGCCGAACTTGAGCAACGACTCAGACAATTTGCCTGACTTTCCCTGCGACGTGCCTGAAGAACCGGGATTCTCTGCGTCGTCGTCAAAGTTAAAATAGCTCTGTTCAGAAGAAAGCAGAGATTTTGCCGCTCCGTTCTTCACCGCCTCGGGGTCGCTTACTGTCGCAATCGCTCTTACGGCGACGCTGTCCGGCTCTGCGAACATCGCGTACAAAAGCGCGTCCGAACCGATTTCGTCATGTCTGGTAGATACTGCAATTCTCTTTGCGTATACGAGTATCGACTGCACTCTGTTGCTGAAAACAATGTCGTTTTCGGTTTCTCCCGTCTGAGCTATAAGCCCGTTCAGAGTTTCTTCTGTTATTCCGTTTTGTCTTAATATCTTTGCAGCGCGGCAGCTTTTCGTGCTCACCATGCCCATAAGCAGGTGTTCCGTACCAAGCAGTCCGCCGGATACCGCCGCATATTTCTTTGCATTGAGGATTACCTCTTTGCACTCGTTTGAAAAATTATTATTCATATCCGTACCCTCCTTTATTTCTCAAGAAACTTTCTGCCCAGCGCGGCTCTCGCCTTATCTCTGTCGCGCGGCTGCAATTTTTTTGCCGCGAGCATACAGAGCATCGCCGGTTGAGAAAGAGTCAGCAGTTTGTTTATTTTTGAAATATCTCTGTCTATATATCCCAGCGCGACTCCCAGTTTCACGTATCCGAGCAACTGAGAAAATTCGTTTGAGTCTATAAGATAGCAGTTTGTCAGTATCCCGAAAGCGCGCATTATCTTGTCCTGAAGTTCGACGCCGTGAGTTTTTTTGAGGTTTTCTCTCTCTTTGCGTTCTATTTCGATAATGCTGCCGACGGTCTTCTTTACCAGTTTTATAATGTCATCTTCGCTCTTACCTACAGTCGCCTGATTGGATATCTGATACATATATCCCTGCGCGCCGCTGCCTTCGCCGTAAACTCCCCTTGTCGTAAAGTCAAGCCTCTGAAGGTCGTTTATAAGAGTGTTTATCTTTTTTGTTATCGTCAGAGCGGGCAAAAACATCATGACAGACGCTCTCATCGCCGCGCCGAGATTGGTGGGGCAAGCGGTCAGATAACCCAGTTTAGGGTCGAAGGCTATATCCAGTTTTTCAGCGATTTTCTCATCGACTCTGAGCAGCTTTTTGTACGCTCCGTCAAGGTCGAAACCGTCCGTAACGCATTGTTCCCTGATGTGGTCCTCTTCGTTAATCATTACGGCGATGTCTTCGTCTTCGCTGACGGCAAGCGCGCCGAAATTGACGTTTTTTACGAGGTCGTTGCTTATCAGATGCTTTTCGACGTACGACTGCGCGAGAAGTTCGTCTATGTCGCACATCTTATAAAACTTTGTCTTGAACAGTTCGTCGCAGGCCTCTTTGACGCCTTTCATGAGAACTGAATATATCTCTTCCTGTCCGCTGAGCCTCTTTGGGAAAGGCAGATTTTTTATATTCCTCGCAAAGCGTATTCTGGTAGATACGACCACGTCGTCCACTCTGTTGTCCATTGTCAGCCCCTCCTCTTGAGTTCTTCAATCTGTTTTTTTATAGAAAGCGCGGTGTCGTAATCTTCTCTTGCCGCCGCCTCTTTCATTTCGCGTTCGAGAGTCTGCAGTCTGTCCTGAGCAGAAGGTTCCTTCGTCTTTTCGCTTGCAGGCGCAGAGTTCTGTGAAAGCCCTACATAACCTTTGGGCGTTCTGCCCTTGTGTGCAGAGCCTCCGAGTTTTGAAACGAATTCAGACGCAAGGTCTGAAAAAGTTTTATAGCACTCGCTGCACCCGAAGGTGTAACTCTCTCTTATCGCTCTTTCCGTCATGCCGCAGTTGGGGCAGGCACGCTCTCTTATGCGCTGTCTTTCGTCCTCTTCGAAAGGCATACCCATAATCGAAGAAAACAAGCCGTTCGCGCCGCCGAAGAAAATGTCTTCAAGCATATCAGTTCCTTGCAGCTGAGCCGCGCACTCCGCGCAAAGCTCTTTTTCTATGATTTTGCCGTTTATGTTATTCTTTATAAACACGGTAGCGGGTCTTTTTCCGCACACCTGACACATATGAAGTTTTCCGTTTTCGTTTGCCATAACCGTTACCTCCTGATTAACGCGATAAGAATTTCTCTGAACACGTTTTTTCTCAGATTTTCAACCGCTACCGATTGAAGTGCCTTATCGCTGATAGCACTCTTTATTATTTCTGCCTCGCCCGAAGTTACTATTTCTTCGCGCTCCAGCCTGTCCACGACGTCCGCCGCCTTGTTGTATGTCAGCTCGCTCATATCGTCCAGTTCCTTGACAAGCGCGGGCAGCAGGTCCTCTTTGTCCTGCGAAAGCCTTACCAGCATTATAAAACCGCCGCCGCCTCGCCTCGATTCTATATAATACCCTCTGTCCACGCCGAAACGCGTAGTGAGTACATAGTTAATCTGACTGGGCGAAACGTTGAAATAATGCGCAAGTTCGTTTCTTGAAAGCTGAACGCTGTCGTCGCCGTCGTCGAAAAACGACAATATGAACTTTTCTATGCTGTCCGATATATTAGCCATTTTCCGCCTCCTCAGGGCTGCCGCCCTTTTTCTTGTTTTACTCTCGTTTTATTTTGCAAACGGTGGTTTTACGTTCTGCACCGTTTACTCCGTTGTTTTGCTCTTTTACGCCGTCGCTCAGCTTTACCGCAACGGCATGTTTTGCAAAGGTCTATAAGTTTGACTTTCTTTGACCTTTCGACTAAATTATATCACTAACTTTTGCAATGTCAATAGTTTTTTGCAAATTTTTTTAAGTTTTTTTGTCAGAATCCGTCGTTTTCGTTTTCTCTTATAACCCTTCACTCCCCGGCTCCGGAATATGCTCATAAAAAATCCGCACCCCTTAAAAGGTGCGGAAACTTTTGTTTTACTATATAATGAGCTATGAATTTCTAATAACGCGTCAAAGCTGAGGCGCGAGATTTTTGATATACTCCGTCAGACCGTCTTTGAGCGTCTTATCTCTCAATGCATATTCAATCGTCGCCTGAATAAATCCCAGCTTGTCGCCCACGTCGTAACGTCTGCCTTCGAGGGTGTAAGCGTAAACTCCGGTGCTCTTTGCCATCATTTCAATCGCGTCCGTCAGATAAATTTCTCCGTTGGGCGCAGGTTTGCATTTTTTGATAAGGTCGAATATGTCCGGCGTCAGCACGTACCTGCCTATATTTGCAAGTCTTGAAGGCGCGGTGCCCGGTTTCGGCTTTTCAACGAGTTCAAGCACTTCGGCATATCTTCCTTTTACCTGACCGGGACGGACTATGCCGTATTTACTCGTTTCGCTCTCTGGTACTTCCTGGCAAGCGATAACGGATTTTCCGGTAGTTTCGTAAGCGTCTATAAGTTGTTTGAGGCAGGGTCTTTCAGGGTTGTAAACGATGTCGTCGCCGTACATGACCGCAAAAGGTTCGCCTGAAATAAACGCCTCCGCCTCCAGGACCGCGCTGCCGCTGCCGTTCATTTCCTTTTGTCTTACATAATGGATATGCGCCATATCGGTAATATCTCTTACTATCTTCAGATAAGCGTCCTTATGTTCTCTTTCGAGTATCTGTTCAAGTTCAACCGCCTTGTCGAAGTGGTCCTCGATACACTTTTTGTTTTTACCTATAATGATAAGGATTTCCGTAATTCCGCTCTTAACCGCCTCTTCTACCACATACTGAAGGGTCGGAGTGTCGACGATGGGCAACATCTCTTTAGGTATCGCCTTCGTAACGGGCAGGAATCTCGTACCGAAACCTGCTGCAGGTATGACTGCCTTTCTTATTTTGTTCATAAAACCTTCCTGTTGTATTGCGCAACGCGCTTATTTATTTATTAATTTTAATATACTATATTTTATGCGCTTTGTAAATACGTTGGTATATTTTTATCCTTTTCGTTATACTTTTCAGGTTTATAATGCGTAAATCGTACAAAAATAAAATAAAAAAAGACGGATTGCTCCGTCATTTTATAAAATCAGTTTTTATTATATCTGTTCTTGTCTTTCTGCATCGACAACAAATCCGAGGCGTTTTATCATTGCTTTATCCTCGTCGACTCCCACTCCTTTTGTCGTAAGGTAATCGCCGGTTATAGCCGCGTTTGCTCCGCATCTGAAAAGTTTTTCGCCTTTATCCGGCAAATCTCTTCTTCCGGCTGCGGGTCGTATAAACGTATCCGGCAATATAAATCTGAATATCGCAAACGTACGTCTTATTTCGTCATACGGCAACGGTTTTATTTCTTCCAAGGGTGTGCCTTTCTTTGGAATCAGCACGTTGAGAGGGACAGAATATACTCCTTCTCTTCTCAGTTCGAGAGCGAGTTTTATCCTGTCGTTCATACTCTCTCCCACACCTATTATACCGCCGCTGCAAACTTTGAATCCCAGTTCTTTTGCAGTTCTTACCGTATCCAATTTTTCCGCATGCGTGTGCGTTGTACATACTTTTGAGAAGTATTGTTCGCACGTTTCGAGGTTGTTGTGTATACGCGTAACGCCGCTTTCCTTCAGCTTTATAAGACTTTCTTTGTCAACAAGTCCGTGCGACGCGCACCTCTCTGTCTTCCCGTCGATATGCGCCTCGTAAATTGCGCACATCTTTTCGATTTCGGCTTTCGGGAGTGCGCGCCCTGCGGTAACCGCGCTTATTGCGTTGAGTCCTTCTCTTTCCGCCGCGTCGTATGCCTTTGCATAGCTTTCAGCGTCAATCAGCTCTCCTTTTTCTCTGCAACCGTAACGTGCCGCCTGACCGCAGAACTTGCAGTCTTCGCCGCAACCTCCGTTTTTGGCATTTACTATAGAACAGATGTCAAATCTGTCCTGCATAAATCTCTTTCTTATCTCGTCAGCCGCGTTGCACAGTGCGCTCAGCGATACGTATTTAAGTCTTCTTGCCTCTTTTTCGGTTATTTCTCCTCCTGCAAGCACTTTGCATTTAAGCTCGTAAACCGTGCTTATCCTGAGCATTTTCCGTGGGTCGTTTTTATACAGTACAGGCAACAGCCTTTTTGCTACGACTGCTGAAACGACGCACCATATTATATCCACGGGAAGGAAGATAAGACACAAGTTTATAAGTATCCACATGCCGTCTTTAGGCGTCCCGAAATAAAATCTCATCAGAAGGTCGAAGTACAGCATACCCACGGCATAAACTATCGCCACGTTTACGAGTCCGGCAACGATAATCCTCGTATACGAATATCTCCCCTTCGAGCAAATGAGTGCTGCTACAAGGCAGCCGACCGCGAACCCTATAAGATACCCGAAAGTAGGCTGAAACACATAGCCTATACCTCCGCCTTTAGTAAAAATCGGAACGCCTGCAAGTCCCATCACGAGATAAAGCACGATTGACAGCGTACCGTACTGCGCTCCCAGCAGAATCCCCGCAAGGTTGCAGAACAAAAACTGCATCGTGTAAGGAACCGTCATAATCGGTATATTGATAAACGCACCCACGGCAACCAGCGCGGTAAAAACAGCCGTCAGCGTAAGTTTTTTAATTCTTTCTTTTGATTTCAAACGCAAGCCTGCCATATATTCTCCTTTTTCCGCAGAATATAATATCACAGGCACTGACAAATTGTAAACCATTTTATCGATATTAGTTTACAATTATTTCAAGTAAACCTAACGGCTGTCAGATTTTCAAAAATGTACTCCGTTTATTTTTTAAAAGGGAGAAAATCGCTGTCTTCAAGTCCGTCGCAAATAACGGCGTTCTGCAATACTGATGCGGACAAGATAGAACCATAACCGTATTTCATCCTTATCTTGTCAAGAGCCGTACCCAAAGAGTGTCCCTCTTTCTCCTCATCGTCGAAAATACTGAGTTGTCTTTGTTCCTTTTCCGTCGACATATCAAAGACTCCCACAGAAACTGCTCTGACAGGCAAATCCTCACCGTAACGGTATATCTGATTTATCAGCTCAAGCGCGCAGTCGCTCAGCTGCAACGCGCTGTCTGTCGACGGCATCGCGCACTGTTTACCCACGTGCGACAAGTCGTTGAACCTGAGTCCCACTCCTATCCCCTTGCCGAAAAAACCGTATTTTCTCATACGGGTCGCAACCATTTCGCACAGCGCGATAACAACGGCTGTAAGCTGCTCTCTGGTCGTAACGTCCGTGGGAAGAGTCGTTGAATTTCCTATGCTTTTAGGAACGTATTTTTCATAACTGTATCTGACTTCTTCCTCTTCTCTGCCGTTTGCGCTGTCATGCAGTTTGACGCCGTTTATGCCAAGGAGCCTTCTCAAAACTTCCACGTCTGCATTAGCCAAATCTCCTATCGTCATTATACCTATTTTTCGCAGCTTTTCAGACGTCTTTCTTCCTATCATCAAAAGGTCTGAACAATCGAGTTTCCATACCAGGTCTTTATAGTTTTCGGGCGTAATCACGGTAGTTGCGTCAGGCTTTTTCATATCGCTGCCCAGTTTTGCGAAAATCTTCGTAAAAGACACGCCCACAGAGATAGTTACCCCTATCTCTTTCTTTATCCTTTCTCTTAAAGTATCCGCGATTGTCTTTCCGTCGCCGAACAGCCTTCTGGAGCCGGTAACGTCAAGCCAGCACTCGTCTATGCCAAAAGGCTCTACCCTGTCAGTATACTGAGAATATATATCAAAAATACGGTTGCTGAATTCCACGTATCTGTCAAAATGAGGAGGTACGCATATCAGCTGAGGACATTTCTGCCTTGCCTGCCATATAGTTTCTCCCGTCTTTACTCCGCATTTTTTTGCAAGCTGATTTTTTGCAAGTATGATACCGTGTCGCTTTTCGGGATTTCCTGAAACGGCGACATACTTGTCTTTCAATGCAGGATTGAGAAAGCACTCCACGGACGCATAAAAATTGTTTGCGTCGCAATGCAAAATAGTTTTCATATTTATATGATACTATATATATAATAAAAATACAAACATTTGTTCGTATTTTTGCAAAAAAAAATTATCTTCTGTCCGTAAGCTCTCTTTTGACATTATGCAATTTTATTAATCCTCACACATTATCCCTTTTGCCTCTTTCTTGTCTGCCGCATTTTCTCTTTTTTGTTTATGCTTAGGTTATTCTCTGTAATTCCGTTCTTTCACCTGAATTTGTCGTTATGACATTATTTCTTCTTCCTGCGGTTTTTAGTTTGTTTCTCTCAACTTTTATTTTCCTCGGCATTTATTTTTCTGTCGCTTTCCCTTCTTTGAAACCGATTAAACTCTATGCTCCCCTTCATATCTTTTAGCCTCGCCTTTGAGCAAGAGTATTTTATCTATAAAGCATATTTGTTAAATTCCGCGTATTCTGCAAACACAATTCAGTTTTATACCGTACCGGAATAATTTGAATAAGCCCTGAGGCGCGCCTTTTATGCGTTTTTCAGCGACGCTCACTTGAAAATATTATAATATTATCTGCGCTCACCTTATTGAAACACACAATAAAAATCATCGCCTGAGGGTGAATACG
>CALWHB010000052.1 GCA_944380275.1 uncultured Christensenellaceae bacterium
TAAAACGCTCTTTCTGTGTCGTGACGCAGAGCGGACTGCGCGTTCTTTTTTTGCCCTCGCGCGCATAATAATTCAATATGAAACTGACTCATACTCTCGACCGCAGAAAAAGACGTATGGCGACAACAGTTGCGGTTTTAGTCGGATTTTTTATCGTCTGCCTCGTCGCAGACCCGAAAAGATATATAGCGAGCGTTTACAACGGTATGCTGCTGTTTGCGACAAGCGTGGCTCCTGCTCTATTCCCTTTCTTTTTCTTTACACGCATACTTACTTCTGTCGGAACGGCGCAGATTCTGGGCGACGCGCTGAAAAAGCCGATTGCAAAATTGTATAATTGTCCTTCAGTGGGCGGTTATGTCTTTTTCATGAGCGCGATAAGCGGCTATCCCGTGGGGAGCAGACTTTTGAGCGACCTGTATTCGGCAGGACTTATCGACAGACGCCAGGTAAAGGCGATAAGCTCTTTCACTTCAACGTCGGGTCCTCTGTTCATAGTAGGCACCGTCGGTACGCTCATGTTCGGCAGCGCGTCGCTGGGGTATCTGCTTATGGCTATTCATTTTGCCGGCGCGCTTATAAACGGATTTATTTACCGGATAAAAAAGAAAGACGCTACCGATTATGCCGAACTCGTACGCACTCCCCCTGACTTTGACGACCTGTTGGGAAAATCTATGACAAGCGCGCTTACAAGTCTTTTTATAGTGGGCGGATACATCGCCATTTTCAATATGATTGCCGACGTGCTTACCGACATGGGCGTCGTGAACGCACTCGCTGCGCCGCTTTCTTCTCTCTATTCTTCGATAGGCTGGGAACCGTCCATGGCTGAAGGAACGGTGCTGGGATTTATAGAAATTACGCGCGGTTGCCTCAGTATATCTCAGAGCGGAGCGCAAATAAAAACAGCCCTGCCTGTCGTGGCGGGACTGCTGTCCTTCGGAGGAATATCGGTAAGCCTGCAATCCCTCACGTTTCTGGGGAACTGTAAAATCCGTCCTCTGTACTATCTTGCTACAAAAACGACGCAGGCGATAATATCTTTCGCTATCGCTCTTGCGGTTTCGCTGTTGATGTGAGCGCAGATAATGTCATATATTTTAAGCGAACATCACTGAAAAACGCTTAAAAGGCACAACTTAAGGCTTATTCGTATTATTCTTGCCCGGTATTGATATACCGCCGAGGTCGGCATTATTTACCTGCGGTTTATCGCGTTGGTAAGTTCCTGTTTTGCCTGCCCCACCACTTCGAGAGAGTGCCTCAGCTCTCTGTCCGCGCTGTTGAAGAGGTCGTAAATGCGAGTGAAACTTTCGTTTCTGATTTCGTTCGCCTCCTGCCTCGCCATGCCGACTATGCGGTTTGCCTCCTGCTGAGCAGCAGCTATGATATTGCTCTCAGCAAGCATTGCGTTTGCGTCGCGCTGGGCTTTTGTTACGATGTCGTTTGCACGCAGGTTTGCCTGTTCTATTATATTGTTGCTGTCCTGGATAACCACTCTCGCCTCAGTAATCGCGGTAGGCAGCGCACTTCTTATCTGCCCTATGATAGACAGACATTTTATATCGTCTATGCTCGTTCTGCCGCCCGAAAACATAGATTTTTTGCCAATGCGTATCTCCTCTTCAAGCTTGTCGAGCAGTCTTTCAATCTCAAGGTCCATATTTCTACTCCTCTTTTGTTTTGTTTTCAGATATGCTTATTACGGTTTCCACCGCGCCGTCGCACAAATCATCTTTGGCAATTGCGCCGCATATTATAGATTTCCTCACCGCGGTCGCGCTGACGTCTTTGCTCTCTCCTTCCGCCTCGACGAGAAGGGTTACCACTCCGCCTCTTTCAAAGTTATATTCGCTCATCTCTTTTTCGTAAGCGAAATCCGCGGCGTTTCTGTACCCTCTGACTATGGCGGTGATTCCCCTGCCGTTGCAGTAATCCGCAACCATGCCGTAACATACGTCCACTTCGACTTTATCTCCCAGGTCCTCAAGCGACTTTCCTGCAATTTCCACGCTTTCGTCAAGAGTAAAAAGCCTTTTTTTGTCAGGATTTACGGCAACTACGACAACAGCCTTTTCAAACTGCTCAAGTGCTTTTTCAACAACGTATCTGTGTCCTTTCGTAAAAGGGTCGAAACTTCCCGTAACGGCGCATATACTCTTTTTGCGGCGGTAAAACTCCACAGTCGCCCTGCCGTATTTTTTTGACTTTACGCACTCGTATCCCTGCGGAACGGCGGGTCTGAAATCGTTGTCGTGTTCGTATATCAGCATGCCGTCTTCTTCAAGCAAATCCCTTTCTGCTATTATTGCGGCAATCTCTGCTATATAATCGCATTTATACGGAGGGTCGCAGAAAACGTAATCCCACTTTCCCTTTGCAGTCCTCAGCGCGTCGCGGAAATCTCTGCATACTATATTGTATTTTCCGTCAATGCCCGAAAGGTTCTTCTTGAGCAGTTGCATGCTCTGCCTGCCGTTGTCACAGAAAAGCACTTCCCCCGAACCTCTGCTCAGAGCCTCTATGCCCATCGCACCGCTGCCTGCGAAAAGGTCGATAAAGCGACTGCCTTCCACGTAACATTGCAGCACGTTGAATATCCCCTCCCTCGCCATATCCGATGTGGGTCTTATCTCCTCGCTGCCTTCGGGAGAAATAATTTTTCTTCCCCTGTATTTGCCCGTGATAATCCTCATTTGCCGTAAATCGCCCTTTCTGTTATTACACAATCCGTCTTTATATCGTTTTCGTCGGTCTGCACCGCGTCCACCTTCTGACACTCGAAGGCTATCGCGATTTTAGTGCAGTCGCACGATGCGAAAAATCTGTCGTAATATCCTTTGCCTCTGCCCACTCTGTTCAGATTTTCGTCAAACGCTCTGAGGGGGGTTATGCAGACGTCCGGTCTTACTTCGCCGGAAGTCAATCTCTCTCCCGTCGGCTCTTTTATACCGTATGCTCCCGTTTTCCAATTTCCGTCGTATGCAGCAAGCATCATTTCGCTGTCTGACACCACTACCGGAAGATACACCTCGTTCTCTTTCGCAAGCTCGCTTATAAGACGAGAGGTATCCACTTCGTCGGAAAGAGAATTGTAAACCAGTATCCTCTTTCCGCAAAAGCCGAAATCTGCAACCTTTGCCGCAATAACGGCACTTTTTTCTCTCTTTTCCGCGTCTGTCATCGCCGCTATACGCGCCGACACTTCTTTGCGGACGAGTTTTTTATCCATTGTTTCTGTTTTTGTAATAGTTCATCAGACAGCCGTCGGCTATGATGTCGCGCTCGTCCGAAGTAAGCGGGTCTATTCTCAGCGTTATGTCGCGCACCGTGCCGTCTTTTGCGACCGCCTTTGCCGCAAACGTAGTTTCGCCCGCCTCAATAGCAGCTTTGACGCCCTCTATCACGATAATCTCTCCGTCGCTGAATTTTTCGTCGCTGAGGAAAGGTATCATACCCCAGTTGATAAGATTGCTGCGGTATCTCTTTGTCGCGTATTCTTTTGCTATGTTGCAACTTCCTCCCAGAACTCTCTGACAGCTTGCAGCCTGTTCGCGCGCGCTGCCGTCGCCCGGTTTTACCGCGTAAACGCCGCTGCCTATCGAAACGCTGCCTTTGAGTTTTACTCCGCATGCCTTAAGCGCGTCCGCATACTCTTCAGGCAGATTTCCTTCTGCAAGTTTTTTCTGGTCGAAGGCTATTTCTTTTGCCCTGCCGACATATTCCGGAACCTTTCTCGAAAGCGCAAATTCCGCAAGCTTGAGCGGATTGCTGCGGTAGCTCGAAGTTTCTCCGGACGGTATAAGTTCGTCCGTCGTCGTAACGGGGTCGTTGATTACCGCCGCAAGTTTTACCAGTACGTTGTCAGTAAGCGCGATTACGGGCGGCCAGTCCTTTATGTTGGGTCCGTAATGCAATTCTTCTTCAGGCATAGCCTTGCCCCAGCCGTTGTAAATCCTTCTCTCGTAAATTCTGCCGTCGTATTCGAACGCAGGGATTGATTCGTCGTATTCTATATCGGTCGCCGCAGTCAGCACGCCGCCGTTCTTTGCGGTGGCGGCAATACTTCTCGCGTCCATAAGAGCGACGGACGCAATCTGGTTGTTTCCCGGCTTGCTGCCCTCTCTCGATTCAAAGTTTCTCGTCGTATGTCTTATGCTGAGCGCGTTGTTGTTGGGAACGTCGCCTGCGCCGAAACACGGTCCGCAGAACGCGGTCTTGACGTTTACGCCGGCGTCCACGAGTTTTTCTATCGCTCCTTTCTTCAGAAGGTCATAGAATACGGGGGTTGAGGACGGATATACGCTGAGCGTAAACGCGTCGTTGCCCGTGGAGGCATCGCTAAGTATGCTGCTCGCCTCGTATATGTTGTCATAAGTGCCGCCTGCACAGCCTGCGATAATACCCTGCTGAACGATGACCTTTCCGTCTTTGATTTTGTCCGTCAGCCTGAATTTTACGTTTTTGCTGCCTAAAAGCTCGTTGCCTTTCTTTTCTGCCTCAGACAATATGTCGTAAGGATTTGCTATCACGTCTTTCAGGTTGTAAACGTTGCTGGGATGGAACGGAAGTGCGATTTTGGGTTCCGCTTTTGACAAATCCACCTCTACGACAGCGTCGTAATACGCAAGAGGAGCCGGCTTTATGGGCTTGTAATCGTCAAGCCTTCCTCTCAATGCATAATAGTTCTTTACTTCGTCGTCGTCAGTGCGCCATATGCTTGAAAGGCAGGTAGTTTCTGTCGTCATTACGTCTATGCCGTTTCTGTATTCGATAGGAAGATTTTTCACTCCTTCTCCCACAAATTCCATAACCTTGTTCTTGACGAAACCGCTTGCGAAAACTTCGCCGATAATAGCGAGGGCTATGTCCTGAGGACCTACGCCGCGACGCGGTTTGCCTTTGAGGTTTATCGCAACGACGTCCGGATACTTTATGTCGTAAGTCCTGCAAAGCAGTTGTTTGACAAGCTCCGGTCCGCCCTCTCCGACAGCCATCGTGCCGAGCGCGCCGTAACGGGTGTGAGAATCGCTGCCGAGTATCATCTTGCCGCATCCGCTCATGCACTCTCTCATATACGTGTGGATTACCGCCTGGTGAGGAGGCACGAATATTCCGCCGTATTTCTTAGCCGCGGACAAGCCGAAAACGTGGTCGTCTTCGTTTATCGTACCGCCTACCGCGCAAAGCGAATTGTGGCAGTTTGTCAGCACGTAAGGTATGGGGAACTGCTTGAGTCCGCTTGCCTTTGCCGTCTGTATAATGCCGACGTAAGTTATGTCGTGCGACGCAAGCGCGTCAAAGCGGAGTTTAAGCAACTCGCCTTTTTTCGCCTCTCCCGCGGTGTTGTGCGCGTTGAGTACGGAATATGCCATAGTGCCTTTGTAAGCCTCCGCCGCAGCGTCCTGGCTGAAGTTGTACGCCTTGAGCTGATTTTCTTCGACAAATTTGCCGTCTACGTAATACATGCCTTTGGATACGGTTTTAATCATTTTTGACCTCTTTTTTTAAATCGTTGAGTCTATAATACTACAAGCGCGCGCAAAAATCAATTTTTTTCGACCTTTGCGCGCGCCACTTTTTTATTTGTTTAACCGGGTTGTTATTTTGCTGTTTCCTGTCTTTCGGATTCTCTTGCGTTTGTTCCCGCAAGCCTTATTATCCTCTTTTCGGAAAAACCGCAGGGATGATAACTTTCTTTTGATTTTCTCAACCCTTCGAGTCCCATGTCTTCCTGTCTGTTTATGAATTTCGCGTTTCTGAAATGCTTTGCCGCAAACATCTGACAAAGCGCGGGATATATGCCGTCATATTGAATATCTCCTTTTTCAATATGCACTATTCCCACGTTTGCCGCAGTCAGTTCTCCCGTTTCGAACCCTACGATTTTTCCGTCTACTTCCATTACGTCCGCAAAAAAGTCGTCGTACTCAAGAGAGTATTCCAAAGCAAGTTTTACCACCCTCTTTTCCTGTTCTTCTATTTCGTCGTGGTAGTCGTCGAAATTCTTGCTCTTTATCCACTCTCCGAACAGAGCGCATACGCCTTCTTTGTCTTTTTCGGTATACGTTCTGAAAACGTATTTTCCTTGATACGTGTTTATAAAACGCGATATAAAGTTCCTCTTTGAGTGATATTTCTTTCCCTTGAGTTCTATAAGGTCGACGGGATTGTAAAGATATTCTGCATAATTTCTGTAATCGTGTTTGTCCGATATTTCGTAAACGCTTTTATCCAGCAATTCCGCCCTCTCTTTCAGACATGCGGTTACATAAAACTCGTCGCCGGACTCTTCGCAATATGCCCTTAGCCTGTCCATAGCTAAAACAAATTTATCCTCGGTTGTCAAAGGCGGAAGAAATATACAGCCGTTGCTGTCGCTCTCTTCGTCTTCAGAAAGCAGATTGGGGCAGAATCTTATATATGCGCAACCGTCTTCAAACGCTATCTTCATCGTTTTGAAATCGAAAAAATCCCATCCCTGAAGATAAAGCATAGAATACTCGCTGCCTGTCAGGTCAGTCTTTGCGAGTATCTCGTCGATACGCGTTTTGTCGCTCTTTTTTATTTTTTCAAAATGCATAAACAGCACTAAATCCCTTGTCTTATTTATATTTTTTTTGTATAATAGTCGTTATGAAAAAGCGTTATCCTTTCAAGCAGAGAGCCTTTGTGTACGTACTCTTTGCAATCGTTACGATTATAGCACTAACCTGCATTACAGTCAATTGTTTAAGGCTGGCGCAAGCGGGCAATCTGACGTCTACAAACCGCGGACTCGATATATTCGCTGTATGTATTATGAGTTTTGTGGAACTGTGCATGATTGCGATTACGTTTACCTCATGCTATGTCACGGGAGAAAAGAAACTCTACTGTTTTCTGGGAATTACGATGACGACGGTTCCGTATAAGGACGTGTGCCTCGTGCGCTACAGTAAGGATGTCCGAATTTTTCTCGTATATTACAAAGTCGACAAAAACGGTGTCGTAAAAGACGAAATGTCCGGCTTGCAGGCAAAATTCGTAAGAATAAACGTAAACGAAAAGTATTTTGACGAAATAGCAAAAAACATAAAAAAACACGCACCTCAGGCGGTAGTGGAAATTCTGAGGAAAGAGGAACAATGATAGCCGTACTCGCAAGCAACAACACTCACAAACTTGAAGAAATTCGCGCGCTCCTTTCCGATAAATTCGAACGCGTCTGCTCTCTTGCCGACGTAAACATACATACGGACATTGACGAAACGGGCGTTACTTTTGAAGAAAACGCATTTATAAAAGCAAATACCATTTTCGATATGCTGGGCGGAAAATACGCAGTTATCGCCGACGACAGCGGGCTTTGCGTCGACGCTCTCAACGGAGCTCCCGGAGTTTATTCCGCACGCTATGCCGGCGAACCGTGCGACGACGGCAAAAACAACCGGCTCCTGCTCCAAAATCTGCACGAAAGAGAAAAAGTCTTCCCTAAAAACCGCCGCGCTTATTTCGCAAGCGTCGTTGCCGCCGTTCTTCCCGACGGAAGAAAGCTTTGCGGCGAAGGCAGAGTTTACGGCGAAGTCCTCGACGAGTACAGAGGTAGCGGCGGTTTCGGTTACGACCCCCTGTTCTTCTGCGACGAGCTGGGCAAAACTTTTGCAGAGGCGTCAATGGAAGAAAAAAATACAGTAAGCCACAGAGCGCGCGCAATAGCCGCTCTCAGAGAAAAATTATGAGCAACATAGTCGTACTCTCCGACTCTCACAACAGGTTGCCCAAAACCGAAAGATTCCTGGGCATCCTCGACGAGGCAGACTATATTTTCTTTCTCGGCGACGGAGGAAACGACATCGATTTTCTGACAGGCGCGTACCGCTCAAAACTGCATTACGTTCTCGGCAACTGCGATTTCAGAAGAGGAAAACGCGAAGAACTGGTAGAGATTGAAGGGGTAAAATTCTTCCTGACTCACGGACACGATTACGGCGTGAAATCCGATTATCTCAACCTCGTCTATGCGGCGAGAGAAAAAGGTGCGGACTGCGCGCTCTTCGGGCATACGCACAGACCCGTTATAATTAATGACAACCTCGTTACCCTCATCAATCCGGGCAGCATAGGTTATGACGGAAATTACTGTTACATGAGCGTCTACCGCGGCAAATTCGCTGCAAAGACGGTAACGCTTTCATAAAGAAGGAATATATGATTAGAAACGACGTAAGAAACATTGCAATCATCGCTCACGTCGACCACGGCAAAACCACTATGGTCGACCAGCTGCTCAAACAGAACGGCGTATTCCGTACCGGAGAAACCGTTGCCGACCGCGTGATGGACAACAACGCCCTCGAAAGAGAACGCGGTATCACCATACTCGCAAAAAATACAGCAGTCCATTACAAAGGCACTAAAATCAACATTATCGATACTCCGGGACACGCTGATTTCGGCGGAGAAGTAGAACGCATCCTCTCAATGGTGGACGGCGTCCTGCTGCTCGTCGACGCTGTCGAAGGCTGTATGCCACAGACAAGATACGTCCTCAAAAAAGCTCTCGGACTCAATAAAAAACCAGTCGTCGTCGTAAATAAGGTGGACCGCGGATGCGACTTCGACAAGATAGCAAATCAGGTCATAGACCTTTTCTTCGAACTGGGCGCAAACGATGACCAGCTGGATTTCAAAACCGTTTACGCGTCCGGCAAACAGGGCTGGGCTACCCTTACCCCGGGCGAAACGGGTACGGATATGCAACCTCTGCTCGACACCATAATCTCAGAAATCCCCGCCCCCGAAGGCGACGAAACGGACGGCCTGCAGGCGATTATATGCAATATCGACTACGACGAATACGTCGGCAGAATAGGCATAGGCAGAATCGTGCGCGGAACGCTCAGAGGCGGTCAGCTGGCGGCAATCTGCCATACCGACGGCAGCGTAACCCACGAGAAAATCGTCAAGATGTATCAGTTTGAAGGACTCAAACGCATAGAAAGCGACCGTGCAAGCGTCGGCGACATCATCGCAATAAGCGGCATTGAAAAACTCAATATCGGCGAAACGGTATGCGACCCGGATATGCCCGAGCCGCTCCCCTTCGTCGCAATCGACGAGCCGACCCTCTCTATGATGTTTATGGTAAACAACTCGCCCTTTGCCGGCAAAGAGGGCAAGTTCGTTACCAGCAGACACCTGCGCGCAAGACTTTTCAGAGAAGTTCAGACCAACGTCAGTATGCGCGTCGAAGAAACTGACAGCCCCGACTGTTTCAAAGTGTACGGCAGAGGCGAACTCCATCTGTCTATATTGATAGAAAACATGCGCCGCGAAGGTTACGAATTTCAGGTTTCGCGTCCCAAAGTCATTTACAAAGAAATAGACGGCGTAAAATGCGAGCCTATCGAAACCGTAATCGTCGAGGTCCCTGAGGCTTATGCAGGCACCGTCATAAATAAACTTGGCGCGCGCAGAGGCGAACTCGTCGAAATGCTCCCCGACGACCGCGGCGGTATCAAACTTGAGTTTTCAATACCTTCGCGCTGTCTTATCGGTTACCGCAGCGAAATGCTCACAGATACCAGAGGTTTCGGCGTAATGTCCAGCGTGTTCAAAGGATACGAACCTTATAAGGGCGATATTCAGGAAAGAAACCGCGGTTCGGTAATAGCTTTCGAAGACGGCGTTACCACGACTTACGGACTCTTCAACGCGCAGGAACGCTCTACCCTCTTCCTCAAGCCCGGCGTACCCGTATACGCGGGTATGGTAGTGGGCGAAAACTCAAGAGAGGACGACCTCGTGGTAAACGTATGCAAGAAAAAACAGCTCACAAATAACCGCGCAAGCGGCAGCGAAGACGCCTTAAAACTGGTTTCTCCCCGCGTGATGAGCCTTGAACAGTGCCTCGAATTCATTGCCGACGACGAACTCGTCGAGGTTACTCCTCTCAATATACGCCTGAGAAAAACCATACTCAGCAAAGAACAGCGTATGAAATTGTTGAGCAAGCTAAAAAAAGAAAACTGATTTGAAAAATTCATAATAAATTCTGTCCATATTGTTGACAACCGGCTCAGGCGTGTGATAGAATTTTTAAGCATCACGGAGATAGCCCGCGCGGGTGTAGTTCAATGGTAGAATCCCAGCCTTCCAAGCTGGTCGTGTGGGTTCGATTCCCATCACCCGCTCCAACGCGGTGCTCGTGTATGAGCCTGTAGCTCAGCTGGATAGAGCAACGGCCTTCTAAGCCGTGTGTCGGGGGTTCAAATCCCTTCAGGCTCGCC
>CALWHB010000053.1 GCA_944380275.1 uncultured Christensenellaceae bacterium
AAGCATATACATAAACGATTGTCTTGCCTCTACCGAGGTCGGCGAACCGTAAGAGTGTACGCTTATCGTGTCTATTTCTTTAAAGTAATCGTACTTGCTCATCGCATAGATGTATTCCATTATTCTGCCCTTGGATTTGTATACGTCGAAATTTCCGCTTTCAAACACGTCCATCTTTACGTTTGTGCCGTTCTCTGCATTGAATTTCTCAAGATAGCCGTGGAATACATCGTAAAACGCCGCAAGTTCTTCAGGTTCGTAATGACATCCTTCCTGCGGAGAATTCTCTCCTCCCCACGAGTGCTGAGGCTCGTTAATCGCGCTTACCGCATCGACCGTGAGTCCTAAACCGTTGACGACATAATCGAGATAACGCATCAGATATTCGCAGTATGCCTCGTAGTTTTCGGCGGGCAGGTTGCTCTGATATGCGTAATCCCCGTTTGTCTTGCCCGACACCGTGAGAAGATAATGCGGAGAGTTGGCAAACAATATTATCCTTTCCACAGTCGAACCTGACTGTGTCGCGCACAACTTCATGAACTCAAGCGCGTTTGCATCTCTCGTAAAATCGTAATTTGCGGGATTTGCGAAATTTTCCTTCGCGCTCAGATTTTTATCGTAATTGTCCGCAATAAAAGCCGAATGCGTATTGCGATATTCCGGAAACACTACAAAATCACCCGCGCCGTGGTCGTTGTAGGCATTGTAATCCCATGACCCTCCGCCTATATTGTATCTGTATATCGACAATCCTATCCCCTGTCCGCTGTAAAGACTTTCGGCAAGCCTTACCGCAGACGCGCTGTTCTGAGGAACGGTCTGCGCCCACCATGCCGCGGACGCGCCGAAACCGGTAAGCGACTGATACTGAGTGTTTTCGTCTATTACGAGATAATCAGAAAGGTTTGCCGGGTTTGCCGGATTTTTACCGCACGAAGTCAGAACGCCCGTCGCGATACAAAGCGACATCACGATACATATAAACAAAGCGATTCTCTTTTTCATACATTTTCCTCCCCGACCGCACCGCCGTTGTTCTTTTCGCTCAAATCAGCGTCTGCGACCGTGTCTGACGCATTGTCGTTATTTTCACGGTTGCAGGACGCATTATCCGCATTTTCGCAATCTGCCGTTCCGCACGGCACCGTTGACTTTACCGCAAACTTTACGCCGGCAAGTCCCCTCAGCAATGACAAAGCCGCAGCACACAGAGAAAACGTACCTGCTATAATCGCGGGAACGGCAAGGCTTACGCCTGCTTTCCTGTACATATCGGCAAGCTCTCGGTCATATTTTGTCAGATATAGTTCTTTTGTGCATAAGATGACTATCCCCGCCGCAAGCAACAGGAAAGCCGCCGCATAATACACCTTCTTCTCTTTAAAAGGAAATATTACGGCAGCAGCGCAAAGCAACGGTATGAGATATGCGAAAAATATCCGCGCGTTGAAATGAAGACCGTCAACCATGACGTCGAAAGCGATTTTAAAAGCGGGCAATCCGTCACCGCCCTTATCGCCTACGCCATCGGCAAAAAACAAGCCGAAAGCGACCAGCGCGAAACAACTTGCCGCCACGCTCAGAACAATCTGCAGACGCGTGGGCTTTTCAAAAACAGATTTAAGCATTTTTCTCTCCCTGAAACCCTTATATGTTAATATAATAACATATTTTAGTCTGAAGAGCAACGTACTCAGTTGTTAATTTTGCAGCAATCGGCGCGCAACGTGATTTAAAATATTTTGTTTAAGTCGGATTTTCTGTCTTATAAAACTTTTTAAAGGCAATTTTTATTGTCGTTATCTCCTTTGAAAAACACTTGGGTGCCATGTCTGTTTTGTCTTGTTTTATTCCAAAATCGCACATATTTGCGAGGGCAATCATTGACTCTTTTTTGCTTAAGTGATATAATATAAACGCTTGACGGAAGAAGGTCACGACGCCTCAGGGCGAGTACAACAAGGAGTACATACGTCTTATGATTTCAAAACCATTTCCCCTTTTTGCCAAAGAACGCGGTCCTGCGGGCAACTACCGCATACCGTCTATTGTCTGCACAAAACACGGCACTCTGGTCGCATGTGCAGACGCCAGATATTTTACGGCAAGTGATAACCCCAACAGAATAGACAAAGCCGTTTGCCGTTCTCTCGACGGCGGAAAAACGTGGCAGGACATGTTTATAGCTGTAAAAGAAGAAGGAGAAAGCATGAATCTCTCTTCTGCGGCTATAGACCCGTGTCTGATTTACGACGACGGGCAGGACAAGCTGTTCATGCTCTATAGTCATACCCCTGCCGGAGTGGGAATTCTCAACAGCAGGCGCGGTACGGGTTTTGACGAAAAAGGCAGACAAATCGTAGTAAACGGCAAGAAAAGATACGCTCTGGGAAAAGACGGCATTTTATACGACGGTGACACAGCGACAAAATATACCGTTGACGGAGATTTCAACGTAATCGAAAACGGCAAAAAAGTCGGCAATATCAAAACTTTCGAAGGCGGATTTACGGAATACCGCACTTCATATATGTATGTTTGCGAAAGCGCGGACGACGGCGTTACCTGGAGCAAACCCGTATGTATATCAGCTCAGGTCAAAAGCGGTTATATGTGCTTTTTCGGTTGCGGACCGGGAGTAGGAATAAAAATTAAAAACGGCGCATACAAAGGCAGACTTGTCGCGCCCACCTACTTCACCCCTCGTTTCTGGCCGCTTATGGAGTGTACTTCCTGCATATACAGCGACGACGGAGGAAAAACCTGGAAGGCAGGCGGAGTTGTAGGAGAAAACCGTAAACGATTGGGGCTTTTCAAAGTGGGACATAAGTTTATTGTCGACTCGGAACGCACCAGCGAATCGCAGATTATCGAACTGCCCGACGGTTCTCTCAAAGTTTTTGTCCGCAATCATGCGGCTTGTAGAAAAGTCGCGGTCGCAGTCAGCAAAGACGGCGGTGAAAGCTGGCACGGATATCACCATATAGACGTCCCTCAATGTATATGCCAGATTAGTGCAATCAACATCAAGGACGGTGACAGAGAGGCTACTCTGCTACTCAACGCGTCCAACCCTAAAAAACGTGAAAAGGGCGTAATAAGACTCTCTTACGATTACGGCGAAACCTTCCCTTATGCTGCTCTGATAAAGGACGGTGAATTCGTTTACAGCAGTATGTGCCAGGCAAAAGACGGCACGATATGCGTCCTTTACGAAGGCAGTACAAAGCACGAAACGGTGGATTTTATAACTCTCACCGCTGACGATATAAAGAAAAACAATATCAATAAATAAGAAGGCAAATTTATGGCACATCTCAACAGAGGACTTATCGTTTCCTGCCAGGCGGTCAAGGGCGAACCGCTCTACGGCCTCGGCATAATGAAGTACATGGCTCGCGCGGCTGTCGCGGGCGGCGCGGTCGGAATACGTGCAAACTACGTAAGCGACATTGAAGACATCCGTACAGAAGTGGATGTTCCCATTATCTGCATTATCAAAGCGGAATATCCGGACAGCGAAGTTTACATCACCCCGACGAAAAAAGAGGTTGACGACCTTATTAACTGCGGCGCAAAGGTTATCGCTCTCGACGCAACTCTCAGAAAGCGTCCCGGCGGCGTTACTCTCGCAGAACTTGTGGAATACGTCAGAAAAACCGCTCCCGACGTCGAACTGATGGCTGACTGCAGCGATTACGACGAGGCGGCAAACGCAGTAAAACTGGGATTCGATTATGTGGGTACGACCTTGAGAGGCTACACCGCGCATACCAAAGGCACACAGCTCCCCGACGTCGACTTTATCGCAAAGCTCGTCAAGGACTTCCCGCAGACAAAAATCATTGCCGAAGGCGGTATTTGGGAACGCGGTCAGCTTGAAAAAGTATGGGCAACCGGCGTATACGCTGTCGTAATAGGCAGCTCCATTACCCGCCCCAAAGATATAACAAAACGTTTCGCAGAGGTAATCAACAAGTGAAAATAGCCTGCATAGACGTAGGAGGCACGACGATAAAATCAGCTGCGGTTACGGTAGAAAACCCGTCAGACCTCAAAAGTTATAAACTGGGAGCATTTTCCTTCGTTCCGACGGAGGCGAACCGGGGTTTTGACCGCATAAGAGAAAATATCCACTCTTCGATTGCCGCTCTGATTAAGAAACACGGCTGCGAACGCATAGCCATCGCCACCGCGGGCACCGTCGACTGGGACAGCGGAAAGGTAACTTACGCGACAGACGCTCTCCCCGGTTTTACCGGATACGACTTCTGCCGCGACGTCAAAGAAACCTTCTCTCTCTCCTCAACAGTAATAAACGACGCCACTGCCGCTGCGGTCGCCGAACATTATTGCGGCAATCCCGAAAGCCGCGACGTCGTACTTACGCTCGGCACGGGACTGGGCAGCGCACTCGTAAAGCCTGGCATCCTTGACAGAAACTGCGTCGAAGACCTGCACCTGGGGCATATCGTTCTTCATAAAGACGGCTATATTTGCAAGTGCGGCAATCAGGGGTGTGCGGAACAATACGTTTCCGCAAGCGCGCTTAAACGCGACTCAGGACAAAACGACATATCGCTCGTGTTTACAAGAAAAGAATACGCAAAGGTAAAAGCCGATTTCTTCAACAATATGCGCGCGGTAGTCAGATTTGCAATTGAAAACTATAATCCCGACGACGTCGTTATAGGCGGCGGAGTCGTGGAAATAAAAAAACTGTGGTGGAACGACTTTACCGCAGTTTGCGGTAACTGCGGCAGAACTACTCTCCGCCCCGCCGTCCTCGCCAATAAAGCGGGGGTTTTAGGCGCGGCATACTCCGCTATGTGCGGAAAATTCGACAATCAATAATCTTTTCGGAGGAATTTCTCATGACTGACAAAAACAAGTTCAAGGGCGTGTTGCCCGCATTGCTTACCCCGTTCGACAAGGACGGCAACGTAAACAAATCCACAGTTGACAAACTCGTAAAATACAACCTCAAAAAAGGCGTAAACGGTTTTTATGTAGGAGGTTCGACAGGCGAAGGTCTGCTGCTTACTATAGACGAAAGAGTCGCGCTGTTCAACTATGCGGCTGAGGCCAACGAAGGCAAATCCACACTTATCGCTCACGTCGGCACCATCGCGACCAAACACGCGATTGAAATGGCTAAAGCGGCTGAAAAGGCAGGATACGACGCTATCAGCGCGGTCGCTCCTTACTACTTCAAGTTCGGCACCGAGGCTATCAAACAATACTACTTCGACATCGCCTCAAGCGTAAATATCCCCATGATTATTTACAACTTCCCCGGTGCAAACGGTTTCTCTCTCGACAAGGCAACTGCTGAAGAGATGTTTGCCGCAAACGACAAATTCATAGGTATAAAGCACACTACTTCAGATATGTACGCTTTGCAGCAGTTCAAGACCATGAAGGCAAACCCCGTCGTTTACAACGGCTTTGACGAAATGTTCATCGGCGGACTTGCAATGGGCGCAGACGGCGGTATCGGCAGCACGTACAACTTCATGGCAGAAAAGTTCATAGGTATCTACAATGCGTTCAATAAGGGCGACATCAGAGAGGCTCAGCGCATCCAGAACGAGGCAAACGAAATCATCAACGTACTCATCAAATACGGTGTGTTTGCAAGTGAAAAATACGTACTGGACTGCCTCGGCATAGAGATGGGTCCCTGCCGCAAACCCTTCCTCCCTCTCTGCGAAGAAGGCAAAAAGGCTCTCGAAGAAATCGCAAAACAGTTCCCCAAAGCATAATAGCGGTGCAATAATATTTTAAATGGAAAATTATGACTGAAAAAGCGAAAACCAATGTATTTCAGAAAGCAGGTTTTTTGATAAAAGATTTCTTTGCTCATTGGAATACTCCTGCAAAAGAAGGTTATTACCTTTCAAATAAAGAATTTATGGCGTATGCGGTCGGCGGCATGGGAGTGCAAGGTATGGGTATTCTTACCCAGTACTTTGCAATCTCCATGGGCGTCCATCTTGCTTACGTATACAACTTTGACCAACAAATCGTACTTTACACCACCTGGATTGTTGCAATCCTTTCTCTTTTCCGTGCGCCTCTCGTAGGCTGGATTATCGACAACACAGAAACCAAATGGGGCAAATACCGTCCTTATCTGCTGTTTACAGGACTTTTGAGCGTCGCATGTTTCTGGTTGCTTGCATTTATCCCCGACATATTTATGCCGAAAAGCGGAGAACCCTACACGGAGACGCGAAAATGGTTGGTAGTAGGTTCTTATCAGCTTATATATTTTATAGCCCTGACTGTTTATAGTTTCTTCTCTTTCGGAAGAGTGGGACTCTCTCAGGTTATAACACCCAACACCAACGAACGTACAAAGCTGTACTCGGTAGGCGGCGTCATCGACTCACTTGGACCTTCAATCGTTCAGATGCTCTTCCCTCTTATCGCCAGCGGTGTTTACGGTCAACAAGGTCTTGTGTTCAAAGAGCAGTACGGCGACATGACCGCAGAACAGATTAAAGAGGCAGGGCTTGGTTTCGGCATGGAAAACATACTTACTTACCAGGTAATATTTCCGATTATGGGCTGTATATGTGTTGCGGTAGCTCTTATTATGTTCTTCGGCACAAAAGAGCGTATAATTCAGGAAAAGAAGGTAAAGCAAAAAGTAAGCTTTATTGGCGGTATCGTAAAAAGCTTTAAGAATAAATATTTCTGGATATTCAATATTTCCAACGTTCTTGCATTTGGCAGACTGCTGATATTCTCTTCTGTAAATTATGTCTGCGCATATATGATAGGCGGCACCCTTGGCGGAAACCTTCGCGGCATAATTCCTACTGTAATGGCTGTCGGATTTGTGCCGGGCATGTTGTTCTCACCGATAATTCAGAAACATCTGGGAAAGAAAAAGATGACCCTGTTATCTTTCATGGGTTCATCGTTGATATCATTGTTTATAATGTTCCTCGTAATGTTCGCATACAACGGTGCAGCGACTCCTTACCTCATATTTGTAGGCATCTTCCTGCACAACATATTCGCCGCTCTGTGGACGGTAACCTCCCCTGCAATGACGGCAGATTATTGCGAATACCAGCAATGGAAAACAGGCGACCGTCTTGACGGATATATGTCTCAGTATACGCAGGTATTCACCACAGTTTGCGGTATGTTTACCGGCCTTCTCGTATCCGATATGCTCATCAGACTGGGGGCAAAAGACTCGGTAGCGTACGAAAACCCTGAAGTAATGCAAAAAGTTTTCATAATGTGGGCAATTCTCGGCGTAGTATGCGGCATATTGGCAATGATTCCTTTCTTGTTCTGGAATCTTACTGAAAAGCGTCAGCTTGAGATGACAAAAGAAATCAAAATGCGCGCGATTCAGAACAAACTGGACGAAAACAAATTTGCTCAGGAAGACGTCAAGGACGCTATGGAACTGGGCATTGTAACGGCTGAACAGGTAAAGGCAATGGGGCTTGTCGTTGAGAGCGAAACAGCTGCTCCGGTCGAAGAACTTGAAGAAGTTGCGGCAGATTCTGTTTCCTAAGACGGCACAACAATAATATTTGAGTCAGTACAAACTACAAATTATACCAAAGCGCGTATCTTTAAACTGATACGCGCTTTTGCTATACATATTATTTCAAAACCCTTCAACAGTTATCTTCAATAATAATGAGATATCGATTGTCTATCTGACAGCCACAAAACTTAAAATTGAAACCCTTCTGTTTTATTTGAAAATGCAAAAGATGTTATTGAACTGACTCTATCAGCAAAAACAGTTTCAATAATTGGTGTTTTTAAGCGTGAGAATATACTGAGCATACATCCTCTCTGAAAAACAATAAAAATCTATCCTTATCTGATATTCCTTATTGTTTTCTTTCCACTGTCTTACAGCGTCCACGGCAATTTTTGTTGCCTTTTCAGGCGGATAGCCATACACACCGGTAGAAACCGCAGGAAAAGCTATGCTGTGCAGATTGTGTTTTTTTGCAAGGTCTAGTGAGTTTTTATAACATTGTCCCAAAAGTAAGGCGTCTTGAACCGAACCGCTGTATACAGGTCCTACCGTATGAATAACAAATTTTGCCTTCAGATTGTAACCCTTTGTAATTTTTGCCTCACCCGTTTCACAACCTCCCATCGTAGCACACTCTTTTACCAGGTCTTCTCCCGCGGCACGGTGAATCGCACCGTCCACTCCTCCTCCGCCGAGCAAAGTCTTGTTTGCGGCATTTACGATGCAGTCGCAGTCGCTCTGGGTAATATCACCCAACAATACTCTTACGTCTTTCATTTTCCCTCTTATCGTCGCGTCACGTAATCGTCCCGCGCTACTTTTTGTTACTCTTAGTTTATCATTGCCCGCTATTTTATGTCAATAGCGCATATTTTAATCTTATTTAATCCATATGTATATAAATATACATTGTGTATAAAAAAATACTCCGGTCCTACAAGGAAAGGAGTATTTTGAGTAAATTCAATAATAATATCAATATTTTCAGACTGCATTTGCGACAGCGCGCCTTTTGCCTGTCGCCGAGGCACGCGTACCGTAATTGCCGTAAATGGCGTCGCCGTTTTGCAAAATCTGCAATACGTACAGGGTTTTATTGTCAGATTTCAACTTCTCCGTCAAATATCTTTACCGCTGTACCTGTCATGTATACGGCATCGTCTGTATAGCGCACTGTAATGTCGCCGCCGCGCTGTTTTACCGTAATCTCTTCGTTTGCGGGGCAAAGTCCGTTTTCTACAGCAGCTACTACCGCAGCGCACGCGCCGGTACCGCAGGACCTGGTTTCTCCGCTGCCTCTCTCCCACACTCTCATCTTTATCGTATGGTCGTCGAGAACCTTAACGAATTCTGTATTCACTCTTTCTGGGAAAAGCGGGTCGTTTTCAAACGCGCTGCCGACTTTGTCTACGTCAAAACGGTCAAGGTGCTTGAGGATAACGACGCAATGCGGATTGCCCATATTCACGCAGGTGATGTCATATTCTACGCCGTCAACCACGTGTTTTTTGCCTATAATTCTGCCTTCAGCCTTTGCGGGAATCTTTGCTGCGTCCAGTTCAGGCGCACCCATATTTACGGTGATATAAGTTGCCTCTCCCTTTTCGGTCTTGATGCTTATCTCTTTGAATCCGGATACCGTTTC
>CALWHB010000054.1 GCA_944380275.1 uncultured Christensenellaceae bacterium
TATACGGAAAAGGCTCTGTAAAGAAAAACGGTATATACGACGCCGTCGTAAAGATTCTTAAGGATAACGGCAAAAATATTACTGAGGTAGGCGACGTAATGCCTAATCCTACTTACGAAAAACTTCTTGAAGGTGCAAAGGCGGCGAGAGAGTCTGATGCGGACCTGATATTGGCTTTGGGCGGCGGTTCGGTATGCGATTACAGCAAGGGCGTTTCTGTGGCGGCATATTGCGAGGAAGACGTATGGGAAAAATACTATGAGCGTTTTGAAGAACCCGATTGCAAAATAATCCCGGTAGGTTGCGTGCTTACGATGGTAGGCACGGGCAGCGAGATGAACGGCGGCAGCGTAATTACAAATACAGATAAGAAGATGAAAGTCGGTAAGGTTTTCGGATATAATGTGTTTCCTGAATTTGCAATACTCAACCCGGAATATACTTTTACCTTGCCTAAATATCAGATGACGGCGGGATTTTTTGATATCATGTCGCACATTATGGAACAGTATTTTTCAGGTAAGGACGACAATGTGTCAGACTATATAATGGAAGGGCTTATGAGGTCCCTTGTACACAGTTCTCGCATAGCCGTGTCAAATCCTCTCGATTATGAGGCTAGGAGCAATATCATGTGGACGGCGACATGGGCGTTGAATACCCTCATTGCGATGGGAAAAAGCACAGACTGGGAAGTTCACATGATAGGTCAGGCGATAAGCGCGCATACAGACGCGACTCACGGTATGACGCTTGCCGCGGTATCTTTGCCTTATTACAGACTGATTATGCAGTACGGGCTTGACAAGTTCAGACGTTTTGCAGTCAACGTATGGGACGTGAACACCCAGGGTAAATCAGATGAGCAGATAGCTGAAGAAGGACTTGACGCTATGGAAAGCTGGATGAAGGAGATAGGGCTCGTACTTAACGCAAATGAGCTGGGAGTAACTCGTGATATGTTGAACGGCATAGCTGACAGCACGCTTATAATGCGGGGCGGCTATAAGGTCCTCGGTCGCGACGACGTGATTGAAATCCTTGAGCAAAGTCTGAACTATGGCAGATAAGAAGTTTTTAATTTGCGTTATTGCTTTAGTTCTTTCGTTTGCGTTTATCTGCTTTTGCGCTTGCGGTGGGGGCGGCGTTTCAGACAGTATTAACGGGTTTAATGAGCAGGATTCAACAGAAGACGTCAACTCGGAAGAATCTGCATCCGACGGAGATGTAAGCAATCCCGATAAAGACGCAGAAAATGAGAATTGTAGTATGAAAATAAGTATTATTGTGGAAAACAAGACCTTTGACGCTGTTTTATATGACGTAAAGGCTGCGGAAGAATTTTATTCAATGTTGCCTCTTACGATGGATATGAGCGCGATGCCGCATGAAAAATATTTTTATCTCAACAGGAATCTAACTTCAGAACCGAGAAAGGTTGAAAATATCGAAGAAGGCGACATGATGTTGTGGGGAAACAACTGTTTTGTGCTTTTTTACGAGAGTTTTTCAAGTAGTTACAGCTATACGAAACTTGGAAAATTAGAGAATACTCAAGGCTTTGCGGACGCATTGGGACAAGCAGGAGTTACCGTAACGGTACGCCGTGCGTAAGGCGGACTTGTATACACCGCAAACAGTTGAATAATTATAGTAGAACAGCTTAATAGCAGAATATCTGAATAATTGAACCGGTGCCTATATGTATTTTGACATACGGGCATTTTATTTGCGTTTACGTCGGTTACATAAAAAAATTACGTTTACGCAATATAATTATATGATTTGGTTGTTTATCGCGCTGTTGACGGCGTTGTCAGCATTTGTAGCGACAGTGATAATATGCGGCGTAAGAGTAAAAATATATTTCGATTTGGAACAAGGTACTTTGATTGCAGACGTATTTCTGCTCAGAAAGGTACATGCCGTAAAATATAAGATATTTGAGTGTAACGGAAATTTTTATTCTCAGGTAAACGGCAGAGAACTCAAAAAAGTTATTATGAACAAAGGACAAGCAAGCGTAGAGGAAAGGCAAAACGGCTCTGAAAGTGAAAAATTGCCGTTTATGATAAAGCTGAAGACGATTGCTGATACGGCAACTGCAATATTAAACAAAAAATATCCGTTGAAATTCAGGTTGCTCAGGGCATATCTGACGATAGGAACCGGCGATAGTATGTCAACGTCGATTGCCGTATCCGGAATAATAGCGTTGTTGGGTACAATTTTCGCAGCTGCAGGTGAAAGCGTGAAAGCAAAAACATTTGACGTGGGAGTTTATCCCAATTTCAGGTGGCAGAATACCGTGCTGAGCGCAGAGGCGGACACTGGGGCAGGACTTGCAGGAATAATTGCGTCGATATTGAAATTCAAAGCGGATATAAAAAGAGAAAGAAGACATATTATACAATCCGGAAAAAGAGCAGAGAAGTAAAATAAGCAATGTTTGAAAATTTACACATAATCAATTAGAAGGAGATAACGGTATGGACGGAGAAATGAACGAACTGATAAGCGTTACTATGGACAATATAAAGAGCATGATGGACAGCGAAAATGTGATAGGAAAGCCAATTGTAATGCCGGAAGGCAGCGTAGTGGTTCCGCTTTCAAAAGTGACAGTGGGGTTTGTAACCGGTGGCGGACAGTATAATCTACAGCAGAACAAACAGTCCTTCCCCGTGCCGTTTGCAGGCGGAGGAGGCGGTGGAATAAATATCACTCCGATAGGCTTTCTCGTCTGCTATGAAGGAGATACGAATCTGATAAAAATTGATAAAAAGGAGAGTGCTGGCAAATGGGAAAACTTGATTTCTGCGGCGTTAAATCTGATAAAGAGCAAAAAATAAGCAAAAAATTATTATTAATTAGCACGATTTCTATAATAATAATTATTCTAATAGCCGTTATATGGCTTAAAACGCCTGTTGTATACGCTCAGCAGAGCGGTTCATCACAAATAGTTATTGAAGTTGAGAGCGGCAGAGTATTGAGTTCTTACAATAAGGATATGAGGCTTGAAATGGCAAGTACAACAAAGATTGCGACGGCTATCGTAGCGATAGAAAATTCCGATGTGAACGATATTGTCGATATTACCAAAGAAATGGTTGGCATAGAGGGTTCGTCGATATATCTTAAAGAGGGCGAAAGGTGGAAACTGATAGACCTTCTTTACGGACTTATGCTGCAGTCCGGTAATGACGCAGCAACTGCGATTGCCATACACGTCGGAGGAAGTATCAAAGGCTTTGTTGACCTTATGAACGAATTTGCCAATAAGCTCGAATTGAAAAATACGCACTTTGATAATCCTCACGGTTTGCACTCTAATAACCATTATACGTCTGCATACGATTTGGCTGCGATTACCGCCTGTGCGCTTAAAAATCCATTGTTTGCTGAAATAGTTTCTTCTAAATATCATGAAATCAAAGGAGGAGAATTTCTTCAGGCGAGAACTATCTATAACAAAAACAAATTGCTTTCTTCTTTTGAAGGTGCAAACGGTGTAAAGACGGGATATACCACCGATTCCGGAAGGTGTTTTGTGGGGGCTGCAAAGCGAAACGGTATGCAGCTGGTCAGTGTGGTTCTGAATTGTTACGATATGTGGGGCAGAACAAAAACTCTTCTCGATTCAGCTTTCAGGGAATATACCTATTACAAAATCGGCGATTCATCTGAAAATCTTGAAGAATTAAGCATTGGAGGGGAAGACGTTGCATTAAGACTTGAAAGCGATATTTTTTATCCTATTAAAAACGGTGAAAAAGAAAATTTCCGCTATGAATTCTCTCCGTCAGAAAGCTATCCTGAAACGCTTAATGCGGGAGATTGCGTGGGTAGTTTGAACGTATATGACGACAATCGCTTGATTTTTAGCCGAAAAATCATTACTATAAATGAGATAAAGCACAAAGGAGTTCTGCTTTCTCTGATGAATCTTGTAGGGGATTGGCAGATAAATTCGGCAAATGGAGAGATTGAACAAATATTTGGCATCGTGCGGAGTGGCATCCAGACGCGGTGCGGATAAGCTAATCGAAGAGGGAAAAGTCAAGGTAAACGGCAAGGTGGTAACAGAGTTGGGTACGCTTGTCAATCCTGCAAACGATACTGTTGCCGTCGATGGTATAAAGGTTAAACCCGTAACGGATTACAGTTATATAATGCTTTATAAGCCGAAGGGATGTATCACTACCGTAAGCGACGATAAAGGCAGAAAAACCGTATTTGATTACCTTCAGGACGTAAATATTCCTCATCTCGTCCCGGTAGGTCGTCTTGACTATGATACCGAAGGTCTTCTGATTATGACAAACGACGGCGACCTGACGTACAGTCTTACGCATCCCAGCCACGAGGTGGAAAAAACTTATCTCGTAAAAGTCAACGGTGAAATGCCCGAACACAAACTGGCGCAGCTGAGAAAAGGCGTAATCGTCGACGGGGAAAAGACAAACAGGAGCAAAGTCAAGCTGATAGAATACAAGGACGGCATTTCAAGACTCAGGGTAACAATCACAGAAGGAAGAAACCGTCAGATAAGAAAGATGTTCGAGGCGGTGGAAAGAGAAGTCGTTTTTCTCAAGAGAATAGCCGTGGGAGAATTGAGGTTGGGCGGACTTGCGCGAGGCGCGTACAGATATCTTACCGACGACGAAATAGCATATCTCAAAACTCTTTGACGGTTTTAATCTTATTCAGACATAAAATCCTTCCTGAAGGGAGGATTTTTTAATGTCGCGACTGCTTATTGCGCGCTCACTCTGCACATCGGCTTTAAGTTATACGCTATATTTCTATATCAATATTATATATGAGGAATTTTATAGTGCAAATATAAGTCTTCAGGCATATTTCGCTTATCTTTCCGGTTTCGGGGCAATATTATAATATGAAAAAGTATAAAACGTTGCGTCGTGCTTGTCATAAAACCTGGTTAAAAATATGTTTTTGCAGTGTATTTATTTGCCGGATAAATAATTTTTTTCAGGTTAAATAAGCAGGGAATTCATAAAATTAATACACGTTCGGGATATAATCGTGTAAAAAAATACTCATATGTTGATGTATATTGTCCATACATACTGTTAAAAAATCATAAAAATTATTACAAAACAGTAATGTTAAAAAATTGTCAGATAGGGGCTTTTTTTCGCTGAAAATCAGTTGATTTTTAGGGTATAAATATTTATAATGTGTAATGGTGTAAATTATTCTCAAGATAATTAAAACTTTATATATATTCTGGAGGGTTTAATATGGAGAACAGCAATCTTACGGTCAGCGCAAAAGCGATCGAAAAAGCTTGCTCAAAAGTCAAAAGTTTCCTTGACGGAATCGTCGATAAAGACAGTTTTGTAGAAACCGACGTTTTCGTTACAGGTAAAGGTTTTGACGACGCGGCAAGCGCGCTCGGCGAAGGCGTTGTTACCGGTTATGCTACCGTAAACGGCAGCCCCTTCCACGTGTTCGCGCAAAATGCGGAAGTCCTCAAAGGCAGTCTTGGCAAAGCGCACGCTGACAAAATTGTCAGATGCATGCAGAGAGCGGTCAAGACCGGTACTCCTTTGATTTCCGTAATCGATTGTGCGGGAGCGAGAGTGGGCGAAGGCGTGAGCGTACTTGAAGGCTTTGCGAAAGTGCTTGCAGAGGCAGCTATCGTAAGCGGACAGGTACCTCATTTTTGTATAGTCAAGGGCAACGCGGTCGGTATGATGGCGTCGTTTGCGGCTATGGCTGATTTTGTCTTTATGTCCGAAAGTGCGGTAATGTCGGTCAATTCGCCGATGTATCTTGCGTCTAAAGAAAAGGACTATCCCAAATTTGCGGATATGGTGGGCTATAAAGCTCACAAGAAAGGCAGCGACCTCGCTCAGTTCGTTTACAAAAACGAGGCTGACCTCAAAAAGCAGCTTGTCAAACTGACCGGCATACTACTTGCGGCAGAAGAAGAGGAGTCTTCGGATGACCCCAACCGCGTAACAAGTGCGCTCAATAAAGAGTGTTCTGCTGCTGCTAAGGTAAAGGCTGTCGCAGACAACGGCGATTATGTTGAATACTGCGGCGAGTACGCTCCCGAAGTGGTCTGCGCGTTTGCAAAAGTAAACGGCATCAGCGTGGGTATCGCGGCTACTGACAGCAAAGTCGGAGACGGTTACATGACGCTCGCCGGCGTTGAAAAGCTGACTTCTTTCGTTGAAAAGCTCGACGGATTCGATATTCCGCTGGTTACGCTTGTCGATACTCTTGGTGTGAATCCGACCCTTGAGCAGGAACTTGCCGGCGCGGCAAAGGTTACGTCAAATCTCGTTATGACGATTGCAAACAGCTCTATCGACAAAATAGGCGTTGCTTGCGGCAAGGCGATTGGTTTCGGTTACAGCGTGCTTATGAGCAAGGGAATAGGTTTCGACTATACGCTCGCTACTCAGAACGCAGAGGTTTCTCCGATTAACAACGACACCGCTGTAAACGCTCTTATGAGCGAACAGCTCGGCAAAGCTAAGGATGTCGAGGCAACAAGAGCAAAACTCGCAGAAGAATACGCAAAGATTCAGGCAAATCCGATGCTCGGCGCGCAGGAAGGCTGGCTCGACAACGTCGTGGAGGCAAAGAACCTGCGTCCTTATATTGCATCCGCGCTCATGATGTTGCTCGGAATCTGAGGAGAGCGTTATGAAGAAAAGATTGGCTTTGTTATCCGTAATAATTGTTCTTGCGATAGTGATGACGACTATGCTTTCGGCTTGTGCGGTAGAAGGTTCTCCCGACATGCTCGGTATAGGCAGCATGAACTTCGGTCAGAGATTGGTTACGGGTCTGCTTGTCTTCGTCATGGGACTCGGCATGGTATTCGTAGTGCTGATTTTGCTCATTATCATTATCAAGGTCGTTGCTTATCTGCAACAGTTGCCTGCGATAATGGCTGCAAAAAAGGCTAAGGAAGTTCCCGTTGTCGAAGAAGTAAAGGAAATTCCCGCACCCGTTCAGGTTGCAGAGAGTTCTGACGAAGAAGAAGTTGTTGCGGCAATTACTGCGGCGATAGCTGTATATTACGGCTGTGCGGCGGTGGAAATGAGCGACCTCCCGTTCAGGGTCCGCTCCATAAGAGAAATTAAATAATTGAGAGAGGATAATATATATGCGTAAATTCAATGTTACAGTCAACGGCAAGGCTTATGCCGTAGAAATCGAAGAAGTAGGCGAAGTCGGCGCAGTAGCTCCCGTAGCTCCCGTCGCTGCAAAACCCGCTCCCGTAGCGGCTCCCGCTCCCGCAGCAGCTCCTGCAGCCGCTCCTGCTCCTGCAGGCAAGGGCGAACCCGTAAAGAGCCAGATGCCCGGTCTTGTCAAGAAACTCTGTTTCGCTAACGGCGCAACCGTAAAGACAAACGAAACAATCGTTATCCTCGAGGCAATGAAGATGGATACCCCCATCGTTGCTACCAAAGACGGCGTTATCACTTATTCCGTCAGCGAGGGCGCAAACGTCGATACCGGCGCGGTACTTTGCACTATAGCGTAATACGGAGGCAAAACAATGGCGTTTTCATCTACAATTCTGTCGCTTGACCTTGTAGATTCCCTTAAAAACCTTTGGATGAGTACGGGTTTCATGACTTCGCTCACTCCGCTGTGGCAAAATCTGATAATGCTCGTTATATCGTGCGTGCTGATTTACCTGGCGGTTTATAAGGAGTTTGAACCCAATCTGCTCCTTGCAATAGGTTTCGGTATGTTTGTAATCAACATACCCGGTACGTACAACGTGTTGTACGGTACTTTGGGATACAATTTCACGTCAGGCGGAGAACAACTGTATTTATTCTTCAACACAGGGGAAGAGGTATATGCAGGCACGCTTGCTCAGCTCGCCCAAAAACTCGGCGTAGTCTTTGCAGACGGCATGACGGCGGCTCAGCAGCTTGAGGCTATAACCGCAAAACTTGCAGAAACCTATCAATATGTTTATTCCTCACCCATTTCAGGTACTGTTACCGAACTTGCCAAGATGTTCGGCATGACTGATTCTCTTACCGGACTTAGCATGCTCGAAAAGATTGACGCGGTAACGGCTGCGGTACAAGGTGTCGTTCCCGAAGGCACAATTCTGAGCGTTTCGCACGAAGTTGTTGCGGACCAGGGTATATTCTATTACTTGTATAAGGGCGTCGAGTGGGTCATTTATCCGCCGCTCATCTTCCTCGGCATAGGCGCGATGACAGACTTCGGTCCGCTTATCGCAAACCCCAAGAGCCTTATCCTCGGCGCGGCGGCACAGCTGGGTATCTTCCTTACGTTTATCATTGCGATAAACATCGGATTTACCGGTGAAGAGGCGTCTGCAATCGCTATTATCGGCGGAGCGGACGGTCCTACCGCTATTTACGTTACGACAAAGCTTGCTGCTCACTTGCTCCCGTCAATAGCAGTCGCGGCATATTCGTATATGGCTCTTATCAAGATAATTCAGCCGCCTATCATGAAACTGATGACGACAAAGAAGGAAAGAGCGGTCGTTATGGAGCAGCTCAGACCTGTTTCTAAGACGGAAAAAGTCGTGTTCCCGATAATCGTTACTCTCGTTGTAGGAGTAATACTTCCCAGCGCGGTTCCGCTCCTCGGTATGCTGATGCTCGGCAACCTGTTCAAGGAATCCGAAGTCGTTCCCAGACTTACCAATACGTCTAAGAACGAACTCATCAATATCATAACTATACTGCTGGGCGTGCTTGTCGGTACAAAAGCAACCGCAGATGTGTTCATTACGACTCAGACGCTCAAAATTATCGTTATCGGCGTATTCGCGTTCGCCGGCGGTACGGCAGGCGGCTTGCTCCTCGGCAAAGTCATGTACTGGGTTTCGAAAGGAAAGGTCAATCCGCTTATCGGTTCGGCAGGCGTTTCCGCAGTTCCTATGGCAGCGAGAATTTCTCACAACATAGGACAGGAAGAGAATCCGAGAAACTATCTGCTCATGCACGCTATGGGACCTAACGTCGCAGGCGTTATCGGCAGTGCCG
>CALWHB010000055.1 GCA_944380275.1 uncultured Christensenellaceae bacterium
CGGGCTGCGTTTTGTGTAAATAAAACGGTTTGATTTTCTATAATTCTGTTTTTGATTTCGTCTTAATGATTAAAATTCCAAACCGTAAAAAAATATCGCAATGACAGAGTATCAACTCACACTTTTTACAGGTGAAATGAGCAGAAAAAACGACGTTGCATATGTTTTCGACAAAATGGTTATTATTGCGACGTAATAAGCGGTTTTGTGCTGTCGGGATTGTTTTATAATTGCCTTATCGTGTGAGAGGTAATTATGGCAAGAAGAATAGTATTGACTTCTGGAAAAGGCGGAGTAGGAAAGACAACGGTCTGTGCGGGACTGGGAATCGCGTTGGCAAAGAGAGGCGCGCGGGTGCTTTTGGTGGATGCCGATATGGGGTTGAATAACCTTGACGTTGCGCTTGGTATGGAGAGCAGAGTGGTTTACGATATGACGGACGTGCTGAGAGGAAAATGCTCTCTCAGACAAGCAATATTGCAGGATACTGAATACAGCACGCTCAGTCTGCTTGCGTCGTCGCACGGAGCGCAGGACGCAGAATTTCCTTCGGTTGCTTTCAGAAGGATGATGGCAGAGGCAGAAGTCGCGTTCGACTTTGTGTTGATAGACTGCCCGGCAGGTATAGACAACGGCTTTCACCGTGCCGTTTGCGTTGCGGACGAGGCTATTGTGGTAACGACACCGCACGTCAGCGCGATAAGGGATGCAGACAAGGTGCTATCTCTTCTCGAAACGTACAATCTGCACTCTGTTTCGGTTGTGGTAAACAGGGTCAGAGGCGACCTTGTCGCGGGAGGAAGTATGATGAGTGCAGAGGATATTACGGGGCTTTTGCGCCATCGCGCTCTGGGATTTATACCTGAAGACGATTTTGTTACCGTGTATGCACAACTCGGCAGGCTCGGCAAGGGTAATTCCCGCAGCGATATGGCGATGCGCTTTATTGCAGAAAATATTATAAGCGGGTCGGGAAAGATTTACGACTGTACTTACGGTTACAAAGGCTTTTTCGGCAAAATAAAGACTTATTTAAGGAGGCAGATATGAACGAGGGCAGACTTGCCGCAAACAGACTCAAAAGCGTTCTTCTCAAGGATAAGCTCAATATGAGCGAAGGCTTTATGCGCGCGCTCAAGAACGATTTGGGGAGAGTGTTGTCGTATTATATGAATCTGCGCGCGGACGGAGTAGAGGTTTTTATAGACGGCGAAGACGACGGATACACCGTACGTATTAAGGCAGCGGCACAAGGGATAAGACAAATTAAGGCGATTTAGGAATATCTGCAGTTTTTTTTAATATACTTTACTAATCCTTTGTGAGGTGAAGTGTATGAAATATGACGATTGTGAAGTAATAGCCGCTGAGGCAAAAATCAATGAGAACGTAACTTACGGCAAGGTAAGCAAAAAGCACAAAAAGGTAAACCTGCTTGATATATTTGTCGTACAGGCGGTAGTTTGCGCCGCTATAAGCTGCGCAGTATTGCTTACGAGATTTATTACGATGGGCTGATGAGGATAAAACTTCATCCGCTCTTCGTTTTACTCGCTCTGTATTTCGTTCTTACAAACAGGGCGGTGATGTTCGGCGGATACGTGCTTGCGATAATAGCTCACGAGGTGGCGCACTCGCGCGCCGCAGAGTGGAGAGGTTATTCTCTCGGCACGGTTACGCTTATGCCTTATGGCGGAGTGATAGCCGATGGCGACAATTACGACGACAATGACGGCGTTATAATCGCTCTTGCCGCACCCGTATTCAATGCGCTTTGCGCCATCAGCGTCGTCGCGTTGTGGTGGCTCGTGCCGTCGTCGTACGGGTATACCAAAGACGTCTGTACGGCAAACGTCGCGCTGTGTATCGTAAACCTGATTCCCGTATATCCGCTGGACGGATACAGAGCGGTGGTTTCGCTCGCAAAAAATAAAAACAGGGCGGTAAAGATAATGAAGGCATGCGGGCTGGCAGTCGGAGCCGCGCTTGTCGTTCTGGGTATTGTCAGCGTGTGGTACGAGTTCAATCCCACTATTGCCGTATTTGGATTTTTTTTGATTTACGAGGCTGTATTCGGTGCCGGAGGAGAAAGAGTCGTAAATGCGTCTGCAAACAATAAATTCTGCAAAAATTATCGTGCAGGTGTAGGTAAACGCACAATATTAATTTATAAAGACGCACCGCTGGTCAGAATTTTGACAACGGTGGGCAGAGATACTCTGTCGCAGTTTGACGTCGTAGACGAGGCAGGAAAAGTGTTGTATACACTCGACGAAACGGACGTAGGGGTGATGTGCGAAGAGTGTGAGCTGTCTTCAACTGTGGACGAGGCTTATCGCAAAACATTTTGCTGAAAAACGGCTTTTAAGCCGTTTTTCTTTTTTCAGATAGCACTTGATATATTATATTAATTTTGTTATAATAAATTAATAAACGCGCGTGCGCGCGGAAGATAAGGAGAGTCGTCATGGTTTACGCAGGTGTAGACATCGGAGGCACTAATATCAAAATAGGACTTGTCGATATAAAAGGCGCAATCGTCGCTGACAACTATATCAAAACTGACAAAAGCAAAGATTACAAAGGTATTCTCAGAGATATTGTCGCTGATATAAAGTTGCTTTGTGAGCAGTCCGGTATCGATTATCACGATATTGCCGGCGTAGGACTCGGCATACCCGGTGTCGTCGACAGCCGTACCGGAACGGTAAGCTATTCTGCAAATCTCGGCTGGAAAGACGTTCCTGTCGTCCACGGGCTTGAGGTGGAGTCCGGCATACACGCTGAGGCGGCAAACGACGCCAACTGTGCCGCATGGGGCGAGTATAAGTTCGGGGCAAGCCGCAGTATGGACAACGTTATTCTGGTTACACTCGGTACGGGTGTAGGCTCAGGTATTATAATCGAAGGCAAACTTTTCGACGGCGTAGCGAGTGCGGGCGGAGAGGCAGGACACATGATTATCGTCAAGGACGGAAAGCAATGCAACTGCGGTCTGAAAGGCTGCTGGGAGCGTTATGCCTCTGCAACCGCATTGATAGAGCAGACGGAGGAGGCTATGCAAAAGCACCCTGAAAGTCTTCTGCACGACGTCGTAAAAGAATACGGCAAAGTAAGCGGCAGGACCGCATTTATCGCCGCGGAGAAAGGCGATGAGGCTGCACGCGAAGTTGTGAACAACTATATAGATTATCTTGCGACGGGGCTTATCAATCTGGGCAATATTTTCCACCCCAACGCGATTATCATAGGAGGCGGGGTGTCCAACGAAGGACCTGCTCTTATAACTCCTCTCGAAGACAAAGTAAACGCCGGATTGCTTGCAAGCGCACACAATCCAAAAGTCCGCATAATAGGCGCATCACTCGGCAATAAAGCAGGAATAATAGGTGCGGCGGCATTGGTGATGCAATGATAAATCTGGACAAGCTCAAAGAAATACTTCTGACTGTCGAAAAACCGGCAAGGTATCTGGGAGGAGAGTTCAATCTCCCGGATACGGACAAGCCTTGCGAGGAAAGGGTTTGTCTTTGCTTTGCGGACAAATACGAAGTCGGCATGAGCAATATAGGGCTGAGGATACTCTATCATATGCTCAACGATACCGAAGGAGTCGTGTGCGAACGCTCTTTTGCTCCTTCTGTCGATATGGCTGAAAAAATGAGGGAAAACGGGATAAAACTCTTTTCTCTCGAAACTAAAAGAGAATTCTGCGATTTCGACATAGTAGGTTTTTCTGTCGGATTCGAACTTGCGTATACGAACATACTTTATATGATGGACCTGGCAGGGATTCCTTTTTACTCAAAGGACAGAGGTGAGGAATATCCGCTTATCGTAGCCGGCGGACCTTGTATGGTAAATCCTGCGCCGATTGCAGACTTTTTCGACGCATTGCTGATAGGAGAAGGAGAAGTAAATCTGGCACAATTCGTTGCCCTGCACAGAGAGTGTAAAAAGTCAGGGCTGAGCAAACAGGAGTTTTTAAAACGCGCGGCAAAACTCGAAGGCGTATACGTTCCCTCTGTGGGAGGCAAGGTGAAAAGAGCGGTTGTGAAAGACCTTGACAAAGCTTATTTCCCCACAAAGATACTTGTACCCAGCTGTGACATAGTGCATGACCGTTCCACTCTTGAGCTGTTCAGAGGCTGTGCCAACGGTTGCAGATTCTGTCAGGCTTGTTTTTATTACAGACCTATACGAGAAAGAAAAAAGGATATGTTGCTAAAGCAGGCAAAAGAGCTTATAACAAACACGGGCTACGAAGAATTGAGTTTGTCAAGTCTTAGTACGAGCGATTATTCTCAGCTCAAAGAACTTGTGGAAGGACTCAAAGAAGAGGCAGCGAAAGAAAACGTAAAACTTGCTTTGCCGTCGCTCAGGCTTGACAGCTTTGAGGCTGAAATCTATGAGGATACAAAGGGAGCGTCGCTGACTTTCGCACCAGAGGCAGGCACGCAGAGATTGCGCGACGTAATCAATAAAAACGTGTGCGACGAGAACATATATTCGTCGCTCAAAGCGGCTCTCGAACACGGAGTAAAAAACGTCAAACTGTACTTTATGATAGGTCTTCCCACAGAAACCGAAGATGACCTCAAAGGCATCGTCGATATAGTTAAACTCGTGTCAAAACTGCACGCGCAGTACGGCAGGTCGAGAATAATTAACATAACCGTTTCCACCGCCGTGTTTATTCCTAAACCGCTTACGCCTTTTCAATGGGAAAAGCAGATTACAATAGACGAGATGTACGAAAAGCAGGAGTATCTTAAACGCGAACTCAGACTTAAAAACGTCAAATACAGCTGGCACGACGCAAAGGCAAGCGTTATTGAGGCGGCACTCGCAAGAGGCGATTCAAAACAGTCCGCCGTAATCAGAAGAGCTTACGAAACGGGGTGCGTTTTCGACAGCTGGAACGAGTGTTTCGATTATGACAAATGGGTCGCGGCTTTTGATTATTGCGGCATAGACATAAGAGAATACACGGGTGCAATACCCGTTGAAAAAGAGCTTGCGTGGGATTTTATAGAAAACGGAGTTACAAAAAATTATCTGCTCAGAGAAAGAGAACGCGCTTACGCAGCTCAGACGACTCCCAATTGCATAGGAAAATGCAACGGCTGCGGAGCGAATAAACTCGGAGGTTGCTTTTCGTGATAATATTCAGACACCGCAAGACTGACGAGGCAAGTTTTTTGTCGCATATAGACGCGATGCGCGTACTTCAGCGCGCGATGAGGCGTATGCATGCAGAAGTAAAATACAGCGCGGGATTCGTTCCTCACATGCTGACTTATTCCACGACTCCGTTGCCGTTGGGAGTGCAGAGCATTGCGGAATATTTCGTGGCGGACAGTCCTCTTACAGGTGAAGAGGAATTGCTTGAAAGATTCAATGCGAGCGTTCCTGAAGGACTGAAGGCTGATTTTGCCGCTGTTACGGCAAGCAATCCCAATCTTGCCGCAAAAGTTACCGCATCGCTGTACGAAATCAACGCGAAGGAAAAGGTGTCAGAAGAAGTCCTGTCCATACTCGATATGAGCGAATACTATATGAAACAGTTCAAAAAAGGGCAGGAACTGGATGTCGAGGTCAGAAAAAAAATTTATTCAATTGAAATATACGACGACAAACTCAGACTGATTGCCGCTACCGGCAACGAGAATCTGCGCGTGGACAGTTTTGTTCAGAGCCTGGCAAGATTCGGTGTCAGAGCTTGCGCCAACGACGTTACGAGAATAGAACAGCTTGTTTCCGTCGACGGCGGTTTTGTTGCGGCGAAGGAGATTCTGAAGTGAAGAGAATACTGATAGACGTACATCCCAGCAGTACAAAAGTCTGCATAGTCAAGGACGGTCAGCTTGAAGAATTCTGGGTCGAACGCAAAAATATAAATAAACTTGTCGGCAATATTTACAAAGGCAAGGTCATGAACGTACTTCCGGGCATGCAGGCGGCATTTGTAAATATAGGCCTTGAGCGCAACGCTTTTCTTTATGCCGGGGACATAGTCATAGACGGAGAAAAACTTGAAGGCGCGGAACAGCTCAAGATAAACCTGAGAGCGGGCGACAGCGTGCTGTGTCAGGTTGAAAAAGACCAGTTCGGTACAAAAGGCGCGAGAATCACGACCAACATAACTTTGCCGGGAAGAGTTCTCGTCTATATGCCTCAGATTGACTATGTAGGTGTTTCTCACAAAATAACAGACGAAAAGACCAAAGAAAGACTGGTAAAACTCGCCGCGGAGATAAAGCCTGAAGGGTGCGGCGTGATACTGCGTACTCAGGCGCAGTTCTGCGACGAGGACGAACTTCGCGCGGAAATGAAGGAACTTGTCGCGCTCTGGGATAAAATCAAAGAGGATACGCTGAGAAAACCGGCAGGCACGCTGGTTTATAAAGAGCAGGACCTTGCCATAAGAGCCGTCAGGGATATGCTTGCGGACGTGGACGAAGTCGTAATCAACGACGAAAAACTGTATAAAGAATTCAAAAAGAGCTTTCCTTACGTCGAAAAATTGCGTCCCGATATTTTCAAATATTACAACGGGGCAAAAGACCTGCTGCTTTTTTACGACCTGTCAGAGCAGATTGACGCACTTCTGAAGAGAAAAGTAGTGTTAAAAAACGGGGCATACCTGATTATCGACAGAACAGAGGCACTTACCGTAATAGACGTGAATACGGGCAAATTCGTAGGCAATAAAAATCTGGAAGAAACGGTTTTTGAAACCAACAAAATAGCGTCTGTAGAAATCGCGCGTCAGCTCAGACTGAGGAATATAGGCGGCATAGTCGTAATCGATTTTATCGATATGGAAGAACCCGAGCACAGAGAAGAGGTACTCAAGGTGTTGGGAGCGGAACTTGAAAAGGACAGAGTCAAGACTTCGCTGGTAGGACTCACCGCTTTGGGGCTTGTAGAACTTACTCGCAAGAAGACGCGCAGTATGATAGAAACCGTAATGTTGCAGCCGTGTCCTTACTGCGGAGGGGACGGATACGTATACGGCGACGAACACATGATTATGAAAATCCGTTCTGCAATCACTCAGGTGTTTGAAGGGATAAGCGCGAAAGCGGTCGTCGTAACCGTCGCGCCCTCGCTTTTCAACAAGATGTTTTCTCTGCGTTATCTTGAAAAGGAGTGTCAGACGGTGTGGAAAGACAAGAGAATTTACGTCATACCTGATTCTTCGATGCATATCGAAAAATATAAGATACAGACTCTCAATTCCGCAATTCTCGATTTGCCTGACAATGCAAGGATGCTTTATTGAAATACGCATTTTCGTATTGCGGATAAATTTGCGCGGCTAAGAGCAAGAGCAGGCGGTATGTGCGCGTTTTTGACGTAAACTTTATTGCAAAAGAAAAGAGAAAACCTTTTTTTGCGGTGATACCTTTACAGTCAATGACTGCGTGTCGCAGTAAAGCAGAAAGACAAAAACCGTGTATGAAAACGCGTGAATTTCTCAAAAATCCCGTTTAAAGAGGCTGACAAACCGTTGACAGCCTTTTTATTTTATGATATTATAAGTTGCGAGCCGCATGAAAAGGGTTTACAAGTCCGCAAGGCACCCGCATCAGCGAGACTGGAAAGAGGAGGTATAAAAATGTACGCAATCGTTTTGACAGGCGGCAAACAGTATAAGGTTGAGCCGGGTCAGGTCATCAATGTCGAAAAGCTGGACGCGAACGTAGGCGACACGGTAAATCTCACCGCGCTTATGGTCAACAAGGACGGCGAAATCGTCTGCGGTGATGCTGCTGCAAGCGTTGTCGTTACGGGTGAGGTCGTTGCGCAGGACAAGAACAAGAAGATTATCGTCTTCAAGTATAAGTCCAAGAAGAACGAGCGCAAACGCCAGGGTCACAGACAGCCCTTTACGGCAATCAAAATCAACGAAATTAAGGCATAATGACAAACGTTGTTGTAGTAAAACGCAATAACAGCATAGTCGTGGTTGAGTGCGACGGACATACCGGTTACGGTGCGGAGGGCGAAGACGTCGTTTGCGCGGCACTCTCGTCGATAGTACAGACGGCATTGCTCGGTCTTCTTCAGGTCGTCGGAGCGAAAGTGGATTACACCACAGACGAAAAACGCGGTTATCTCAAGATGACTTTGCCTGAGGATATGGACAGGAAAACTCGCAGAGATTGCGATATAATCCTTGATACGATGCTCCTCGGGATAGCGGACCTCAATCAGGGCTTTTCGGATTTTGTAAATTTGGAGGTAAAGTGATATGTTTATCAATATACAGCTTTTTGCACACAAGAAGGGTG
>CALWHB010000056.1 GCA_944380275.1 uncultured Christensenellaceae bacterium
TTCCTGCGGTTGTAGCTCAGCTGATAAGTTTTGCATATAACGTTGTGGACAGGATATACGTGTCCAATATCGCGGGAATAAAAACTCAGGCTCTTGCTGCGTTGGGCGTTGTTTTGCCTATCACAATAATAGTTCAGTCTTTTGCCAATCTCATAGGGCTGGGAGGTTCTCCTAAAGCGTCTTTCAAACTCGGTGAAGGGGACAGAGAAAGTGCAAACAAATATTTCAACAACTCGTTTTTTTCGCTGATTATCACAGGTGCAGTATTGACGGTTTTGCTGTATTTTCTTGCTGAACCTATAGTAAAATTGTTCGGATGTCCTGACGATGCGGCAACATACGCCGTCGAATATCTGAGGATATATTCCTTCGGGACTGTATTCATTATTCTCGTAACCGGACTCAATCCGTTTATCAGCGCGCAGGGACACGCTATGACCGCGATGTTTACGACGTTGCTCGGTGCGTTGCTCAACATAGCTTTGGATTATGTGTTTATTTTTCCCTTGGGCAAGGGGATTAAAGGCGCGGCACTTGCGACAATCATTTCTCAATTCTGTTCGTTCGTATGGGTGATTATTTTCTTTTTTAATAAAGGTTCTATTTTCAGATTCAACATAAAGCAGATGGCTTTAGATAAAAAGGTTATGGGCGGCATTTTGTTTTTGGGGTTGTCGCCTTTTATAATGACGTTTACAGAAAGCATGATACAGATTGTGTTCAACGTCTGTCTGAAACAATCCACGGGAGGTGCGGACAGCGAATATACCGCCGCGCTCACAATAATGCTCTCTGCTTTGCAGTTGATTTCTCTGCCGCTTAACGGGCTAGGATACGGTGTCGCTCCGTTTGTCAGTTACAATTACGGCAACGGAAACGCGTGCAGACTGGTAAAATCCATAAAATATACTTTTGCGATAGGCGTTGTGTTTGCGATAATAGTGTATTGCGTTTCAATGATATTCCCTCAGATATATTCATATCTTTTCAATGCGGAAGAAGAAGTAAGAGTCCTTATAAAGTCTTATATGCCTTTGTTCCTTATGGGTACGATAATGTTCCCGATACAGATGACGCTGCAGAATATAAACGTAGCGTTGGGGCAGGGCAAGACTGCGGTTGTTCTTGCGGTGATGAGAAAGGTGATTATTCTGATACCGCTGTGCTTTATTTTGTCTGAAGCTATAGGATACAAAGGAGTATATATGTCTGAAGGTATAGCAGATCTGGTCGCAGGCGCGATAACCGGAATCGTGATATTCACTACCTTCCCGAAAGTGATAAGAAGACGTTCAGAAGAGCTGAATAAGAGAAACGCTCAGGATCAATAAAATTAAAACATTGTATTTGTAAACATCTAAGCATTTGCAGAGCAAAATATTGCACGTCGTCATATATTGGCGGCTTTTTATCGTCACTGATTGGCATAGGGCACAAATATATTGAATATTTTTGCTGTTTATAATATAATCATATCGTTATGGTAAGATATCATAAATGCCATGCACATGGATTGTTGACAGAGCACCCGATTTGTGGCGCAGATATGTGGTATGCGATTATAAAGTGATATAAATCTATGAGGTCAGGGAAGGATATGAGAAAGATTACAGCATTTATTATAGTTTTAATAATTTTTGCATCCGTGTTTGTTTTCGCAGGTTGCGAAGACAAAACTCCCGATGCTATTGCCGATAATTTCGAAAATCTGGCAGAGAAAGGAAGTTTTGATATAAAGAGTGGAGGAAAGGGCGACAGCGTTGTTTTCGACTTTGGAAAGGAGATCACTTTCAACGCTCTCGCGCTTAAAGAAAAAGGCAGTGAAATCACCTCATTCAGAATTTACGCGGATAATGAAAGCGAACCGTTCTACGGCAACGATTTTATTGATAAATACCGCTATTGTTCTTTTGCTACCGTTACGGCAAGCAAGGTAAGAATAGAGGTCTTGGATTGCAGGGAAGAATGGTCGCTCAGTTCTCTTGAAGCTTATTATGTGCAGGACACTAACAGCGATTTTGAGGTAATGTCATATATAATGACCGATACCGCGGCAATGCTTACCGAAGAACAGGCTGATATTGCAAAATACGTTACGGATTTCAATCTGTTCAGTGCGATATATTTCGATAAGGACGGCAATCTTCGTTTTACCGATTTTACAATAAACGGACAAACCGTTGAAGGAAAGGAAGCTATTAAACTGGCTATAAAAAGACTGAGAGAAGTAAATCCTTCAGCTAAAATTACTGCGACCATTCTTGGCAACAAGGACTTCGACGACGGTTTGGCGGTAGAAGAAAGATGTTCCAGTGCAATGGGCGACAATGCGGAAAAATTAATTAATAATATCGTCGCTTTGGTTGATGAATGCGGACTGGATGGAATTGCATTTGATTATGAGTATCCCAGATCAATGAAAGATTTTGACATATACGCAGATTTTCTTAAAGAACTGAAAAACAGATTGCCGGAAGGTAAACAACTCAATGCAGCTCTTTCATCCTGGAATATAAGCCCGGTTTTCCTTTCTAAAAAAGATATTCAATGTATCGACAGAATAGAGATAATGGCATACGATATGTTTGACGATTACGGCAATCATTCAACTTTCTACAGCTCCTGCTATTCCATTCTCAAGGAGTTTGAGAGTAAGGGGGTACCTCTTGAAAAAGTACGTCTAGGCATTCCTTATTATTCACGTCCGATCAACGGCGACAGCTATTGGGGAAATTACGGAGACGTAGCTGACAAACTTTCTCCGTTTGAAAATACTTTTGTAGAAGAATATACCGATCTTGACGGAGTAAAACATCCTGCGCTTTCCAACTATTACAATGGCAGGCAAATCGTGTATGACAAAACTTGTTATGCTATAGATATCGGTGTGGGAGGCGTTATGCTGTGGCATTTCGGCGCAGACAGCTTTGATCCGGACCTGTCGCTTACGGTGCAGATAGCAAAGGCAATAGAGTCCAGATCCTGACAGATTTTTTTAAGCAAAGTTAATAATATATAACGAAATACGGACAGCTTAAAGGCCGTCCGTTTTTTTATAATGCTTAAAGTCTGAATACATAAGTCAACTTTTTGCAAATAATTCGCTCGCTGAATGTTTGAACACTCTTTAATTTTCAGAACAGAACAGCATTTTTAAATAAAAACACAGTCAATGGAATTTAATGAGGGTTTTGACATATTGGTTTATTTAATTAACTTTTTAAAGTAAGTTGTGTATTGACCTTAATGAAAATAGACAATACAATTTAATTAAGATCCCGATACTTGCGGAATTATTAAAGAGATATTTTATGATTTTTCAGCGTAATGTAGTTGCTGAAATATAGGGAGGAGAAATGAGCAAAAAGATTGTAATCAGGATCATTCCTGCAGTGTTGTTGCTTGTGATAATAGCGGCACTGCGTTTATTGCTGCCGCAACGCTGATCGCAACTGTGCTTTCATATCTTTCTATAATTTATCAGTGGTCTTTTGTGGTAGCTACTGCAGTTTACGGCGGAGTGCTTACGGCTGTCAACGTACTGCACGCAGTGTTGCCTGAAAAAGATTGTGACATGGATGAGTCGTACTGCGGAGAAACATTAAAAGTCGCTTCTGGCATAGAAGTCTGGTCTGCGCGCGGCGCGGTTACCGTTTTATATGCCGTTGTATTGATAGGCGCACATTTTATAACGCAGCCATATATAGCAATTGCCTGAATAAAGCGCTCAATCTATAAAATGAAAAAGAAAATATTTTTAATCGGAGTTGTCGCAACAATTATGATATCTTTGCTCAGTCTGCTTTGCGCGTGCGGGAATAAAATTCCCCAAAAATACGTCAAAGAATGGGATGAAAAAGCCGAATATTCAGAGGCGGATTATCGCGTTCTGGAAGTTGGGGAAGAGGTCAGGATTCTGCAACTTACCGATATACATTACGATAACAGCAACAACCGCAAGGAAGACACTCTCAAACTTCATAAGGATACGATAGAAAAAGCCGATGCAGATATGATAGCCGTTACTGGCGACTGGTGCTATATGGCGATGAATAAAAAGGAGAAGTGCAAAGAGGTCTTTGACATTATAGATTCGTATAATGTGCCGTGGGCACCCGTTTTCTGCGGACATGACCACGCCAACAACAGCGAATATGTATACGAAGGCGTCAGGCTTGTTTACGGCGTTCAGAGCGGCTGGTGCAAGAATTATGCGGACGATTGTATCAAGGGCGGCACAATGGCGGTTTTGGACGGAAAGGACGTAAGGATAGAAGTATTGACTTGGGGAGATTAATCCTTTTCAGCCAGCTCTTTCCAGGTTCTAATATGGTGGATAGCCATTCCGAAGTTGTCGGGCAGGGCAGCGCGCACTTTTGCTATTTCATTGAGCATAAACGCGTTGCCTTCTTCGTAAAAAGTAACGATATCTTCGTTTACTCCCGTTTCGACAGAGAGGTTAAGAGGTTTGCCTGCGGATTTCGCATAAGTAATTTCTTCTCTTGCGCAGTCAAGAATCTTTTCTGCACTGTCTCGGTAACTCATTACCGTAACGCGGTAAGCGTTGTCTATCACGAATTCGTGCGCGGGCTTGGTAACTCCGCCTACGGTGACTTCGTCATCAAGCCAGAAAGGGATATCGTATTCTATCCTGAGAGAGGGAAAGTCGCGCTTAAGATCAAATGTGAGCTGAACGTATTTTGTTATAAGTTCTTCGCGCTTTTCTTCGAATTGCGGATGCTGATGCGGCTCGATGTCCAGGTGTACGCCTGCGAATTTTGACGGAGAAGATTGCTGAAAGGAGACGAACTCTTCCATAACAGATTTTAAAGAAGCATAATCTTCCACCCATTCGTATTTGCCTGCAAGCCATAAAACGTCAATATCTTTCGCATTTGCTTTGGCTATCAAATCAGGGGTTTTTTGAGTGAAAGTAGAGTAGTAGCAGTATATTTCAGTTACCCCGTTCTGATCGGCAAAGTCAAGATATTCGTCCCCGAGTCTGTTGTCCCACCACCAGACTCCGACAACCGATTTTTCTGCATCGCTGTTCTTATTGTTTTTCACAGAAAGAACTATCCCTGCGACCGTACCTGCGGCAATGAGGATAATAAATACTATTGCGATTATAAGAACAAGCTTGTTTTTCATATTTGATTAAAATATATAATTGTCAATATTAGTTTGTTGCAGAAATTATCTGTTTTATAAACACGGACAGGAAAATTTGTTTTAACTTCCTGCCGTGCCTTTTTCAGCGATATATTGTCAGTACGCTTTGGGAGGAACCGCCTTTTTTGTGATTTTCAGGTCTTCTGTCCCCAGCAACCATTTTACGTCGTCCATAAGCTGGAAGTCGTATCTGATAACGTCGCGGTCTTCTTCGGTGGACTTGTCGCGCACTGCGGCGAGTTTTCGGTACTCGATAAGACCTGCGTGATTTGTCATATTGCCGTGTTTGCGGCTTTTGAGCAGAACATTGTTTTTATACTTTTTGATCTCTTCGATCGTTGCGGGCAGGCATCCTGCACAGCACATATAAGCGTTCCAGCGGCAATGTTCCTGAATGGCAAGGCGTTTTCTTAGGCTGTCTTTTTCTAATGAGGCGTTGTCGTACAATACGGCTTTTCTGCCTTCGAAAGGCGCTTTGCTTCTGATTACGGGATTGCCGTTTTCGTATTCTGAGACAAACTGCTTAGAGAGATCTTCAGAGTTTTTGTTCCCAATATCGTAGCCGCAAAGGTTGAGCTTTACTCTGATGCCTTGGCAGGCATGAGTGTTTGAAACGCGTTGTACGTTGGTGAAAGCGTACCAGCTGTCGCTGGCTTTCTTTTTGAGCACGGCGAGGTCTACTTCGGGATTGCTTGCAAGTTCGTCAGAAACTGAATAAACCAGGTGCGCGCGCTTTGCAAGCCTCTCTGAAAAGAGGTTGCAGATCCTGTCAATGTCGTAAATCAGAGTTTTTTCTTCGCCGAAAGGTATGAGATCGTAATCGGCATACAGTTCTTTTGAAGATATCTTTTTGCTCAGATTGTTATCCCTTATCTTTACGAATACGTATACAGGGAAACCGAGCGCCCATTCACGCAGCGTTTCAGATATCTTGAGCGCTAAGTCTACGTTGCCCATATCGTCGCTGCAAGAGATTATTATATATCCGATATTCTTTTTGCCCGAGCTGAGGCATTGTTTTATTTCGTCGTAGAAGAGGTGCGAGTTTATGTCTCGTTTGAAGAACTCGTAATTTGCCGGAAGAGGAGGCAAGGGCAGGTATTCGTCCTTGCGCTTTTGCAACTGAGCGTATTCTCTTACGTATCTGAAATAGCTGTGGTTAAGGTTTTTGTGGTTTATAGAATCCGCCTTGTCGAAAATAAAGTAGTTGACGGGCTTTTGCACGTAATTGCCGTTTTTATCGATCTGCATAAGCGTTATGTCAGATACCGTTGACAGGAAAATCTGCTGATTGGTTTTGCCGAAGCCGATTATGACTGTGTTTACCGATACGTCTTCATAAACCGCGGCGTTTTTATAATCGATATAATTTTCATCCATATAAGCGGTAAACGGGTGCTTCGAAACAAAGTCAGCGGCAATCATATTGTATTTGTTTATTCTGTGAACGCGTCCGCCGCTGTCGTGTTCTACACAGGCAAATGCGGACTCGTTTTCAGGCGCACAGAATACGTAAACGCTTAGCCCGAGAGAGCTGTCGTAGAGAAGATTGTCGAGATTCTGTTCTTTGGCGAGGTTGCTCAGATCCTCGGATACGGTAAGATTTAGACGGTCGTCTTTAGTGTTGACTATGACAGTAACTTTTATCTTGTTAAGGGGGCCGAGGAGAGATGTGAGTTTTTTGCCTGCGTCGTCGCTCTCTTTAAGGGGTACAAATGCGCGGCGCGCGGCAAACATTTCGTCCTTGGCTTCTTCGTCGGGTCTGCCCATCAGGATTATGCGCGTTTTGCGCTTGCTTGCAGAGTTTATGATCTCGAAGTTGTGCTGATTGTTGCCTATCACGACGAATATATTTTTTGAAAAATGTCTTATGATAAACAGGTTTACTGCATTGGTGAGTGCGCGTCCGCATAGTGAAAAAGTGAACATGGCGGCATTGAGCGTGACCAATGTGAAGCATAACGACATAGCGATTGCGAAAACCGTGTTTTCAGACATCAGTTTGCTTACGCTGTCGTAGTCGAATTTGAGCACGATAAGGTCAATGGTGGATTTCATCGCCTTAAGGAAAGAGCCCCCCGCATTGTAGCCGTTATTGTAGAAATTGACCGCATAAAGAGGTATAGAGGCAAGATATATCAGCGCGAATTTGCCTTTTTTAAAATTTTTGAACAGTTTAATTCGCTCTTTTCTTTTCGAAACGAAGAATTTTCCTGCGATAAATCCGAAAATCGCAACCATATAAACAATGCAAATCAAAGAAACCGAAAATATCATAAAACGCTCCCCCTCGGTTATATTAATATCAGTTTACTAAAAACGCGCGCGAGTGTCAAGACGGAGTAACTTTCAGATTCCCAAAAACATAAAAACGTAAAAGAATTATCTATATAATATTCGATTTAAGAACAAGAACGACTGTCAAGGCAAAGGTTTTTAAGTGTTGGTTTATTTGAATATGCAAAATAATTTCAATTCCGACTCGACAGAAATCCCGAACGGGATTATAATTAAAATACGAAACGGGATTTTAAACTTTCGGAGGAAATATGAAAAGCAGAGAATTCTTTTACAGACTGGCGGTAGCCATGGTGAATTATACTTTCAAGTGCAACACTTTGAGGACAAAAAAAGAAGTTCATATGAATCTGTTGTATAATTAAAATT
>CALWHB010000057.1 GCA_944380275.1 uncultured Christensenellaceae bacterium
AAAATACGAACTTAACGGTTCGTATTTTTTTGTTATCGTTACCTCGGACACGAGAAAGTGAACGAAGTGAACGTTCGGGGCGCAACTTTTTGTAAACATTATGTAATCGAATACCTCTGAAGGTGTTTTTTTCTCTGTATTTTTCTTCTTTGTATTTATACAACCGCGCCCATTAAGCAATTTGACGAAAGGTTAATTTCAATACGATTGTAAATCATTGTCAGCAAAACAAATAGACCGCAACATGAAAGTTGCAGTCTATTTATTTTTTATTTTATTGAATCAAAACAACTTTTTGATTATCTCAACGCACCATTGAAAACATTGCGAATTTAGGGCTGCCGTCCACCCTTATCATCGCGTTTATTGCCATTGATATCATCGTGAAAGGCAAACCTATCGCAATAATCCATCCGTAATCCTGCGCATAAGGCAACAGTACGTCGGTCGCGCCGAACAACATCAGAATTGGATTGAAAAACGCAAGAAATACTGCCGTTACCAGAATGCCCGCAACGGTTACCATTATTATTGAATTTCCCACTCCCTTTTTTACGCTTTCTTTGTCGCCTTCTCCCAGCTTTAAACTGAAAAACGCCGCCGCTCCGTCGCCTACGAGTACAGCAAGCGCAAGCGCGATTATCGTAATGGGAAATACGACGTTGGTCGCGCCGTTGCCGAGATAGCCGACTCCCCAACCGATAAAAATCTGGTCGACGATGTGGAAAGCGCGTTTACCACAAGCGAAATCACGCACGGTAGGCAAACTTCAGAATAAGTTTGCCATCCGGCTCTGTCGCAAATACGCTCTTTTTTTCTGCCAAACTTTGTGTCATATATGTTCTCCTTTTATTATTAGGTAATATATTACTTATTATAAGGTAACAAGTTACCTTTTTATTTGAAAACGACAGCGTTTTTTACGCCGTCTGTTTAATCCTTGAATATTATGTCTGAATCAATATTTCTGAGGACGTCGTCGATTGATTTGAGAAACATAGTCTTCTGCTCTTCACTCAAATCTTTGCATAAAACGGATAAAACCTCCTCATCCTGCCCCAATATTATTTTGTGTATACCGACAGACTTTGCCGTACACGTTATTTTTTTATACCTTCTGTCAGTCGCTCCCGATACGCATTTTAAAAAACCTTTACGTTCAAGTTTCTGAATAATTTTTGCCATTGCGGGATGTGTAACGTGCTCAATGCGTTCAAGGTCGTTCTGATGAATCTCCTCCTCTCCTTTCTCTTCAAGACGGCTTACCGAACCCAGAACACGCAATTGTACCGAAGTAAGCCCCATAGCAGCGGCTTTCTCGTCCATCTGTTTTCTGAAAGCTCTGTTTATTATCGCTATCTTCAATCCGAAAGGCATCTTCCCGCACATTTTGCATTACCTCCGTTTACGTAACACGTTACATAATATTTTATACTTTTACCTTCTCCGATGTCAAGCATACTGATAATATAATATATTACTATATTTGTAAGAAGTCTGCCTCTTTTGACAAACATGTATTATAAAATTATAGTCATAATTTTTTATTCAACGACGCAACTTCATCTATGAAAATTATCAATGCTCATACCTTGATTGCAAAAACCTTTTCAAATGCGGATTGTATTTCTCAAATAGTCAGGTTTTCTTATCAGTACACTTTATTTTGTAATTTTGTTTGACTGTACCGACTGACGATTTTATAATATTAATGTTACCTTTTTGTAAAGGAGTATTGAATTATGTCAAGAGAAAAGATACTTACCGTACAGGACATTTCGTGCGTGGGACAATGCTCTCTTACCGTTGCTTTGCCTGTAATTTCTGCGTGCGGAATAGAAACTTGCGTACTTCCTACCGCCGTACTAAGCACTCATACCGCTTTTAAACCGGGCTGGACTTTCCGCGACCTGACATGCGATATAGAGCCTATTTCAAAGCACTGGGAAAGCGAAAACATCACCTTCAAAGCGATTTATACCGGATATCTGGGAAGTCGCGAACAGGTCGATTTGATTCTCAAACTGATTGAAAGGCACCTTGAAAAAGACGGAACTGCTATCGTCGACCCCGCAATGGCTGACGGCGGCGTTTTGTACAAAGGTTTCCCCGAAGATTTCCCTAAAGATATGGCAAGACTTTGCGCAGTTGCGGACGTGATTCTCCCCAACATTACCGAGGCATGCCTTATGACCGACAGTGAATTCAGAACGGAATACGACGAAGAATATATTCTTTCTCTTTTAGGAAAACTGGGTAAACTGGGCTGCAAGAAGGTTGTGCTTACAGGAGTATCTTTTAGCCCTGAAAAGCTGGGAATAGCCGTGTACGATTGCAAAACCGGAAAGACGGATTACTACTTCAACGACAAACTGCCGCGTATGTCGCACGGCACAGGCGACGTCTATGCGTCGGCATTTGTCGGAGCGTATATGAACGGCAAAAGCGTATACGACAGCGCGGCACTCGCGGCAGACTATACGGTAAAGACAATAGAGGCTACGATAGACGACGATAGCCATTGGTACGGCGTTAAGTTTGAAAAAGAGCTTGGATATCTGATAGACAGAATCAAAAACTGAAACCGTACGAATCAGTCAGCTTTAAAAGAAATCAAAAAAATACGGGAAAAACCCGTATTTTTTTATTTTCAATATATCTTCCCGTACAACTATTTTACTTCACTGCTCTTTTGCGATTTCAGCCGCCTCTTTTTTGCTCTTTTCAGATACGCGATAACTGTCGCGCATTTTCGATGCAGCTATTTTTTTTACTTTTGAAGAGATTTCAGCCGTCCTCATAAGGTTTATACCCGCGCCTTCGCTGTGGCTTTCAACCGTACAAATCAGCCACCCCACCGCCATATCGATATAGTATCCTTCTGCGACTATCCCGTTTACTGTTTCTCTTATTTCGTCAAGACGCTCTCTGAAGGCGAAATTGCCGAGTATGACGACGAGTCCAATCCTGGCAAGCCAGACTTTGTCGCTTGACGCAAAAACGCGCATATCGTCAAACAAGCGCGCGTCATTGCATTTGAGCGAAGAACACGTGATATCGCACACCGCCCAGTCGTCTATTAATTCAGAAAACTCTTTCAGCCTTTGTATCTTGTCTTCGTAAGGCTCTTTAACGCTTGCCGAAATTATACCCGCAAGCATGGCATGCTCGTAATATTTCACGGGACGGACAGAAAGAAATTCTCTCCACTCGCCCGAACTTATAATCTGTTTTGCAAGAGCGCGCAGGACAGGCACCCTTACGCCTATGCGCTCATACGACGTATTTGTGAGTTTGCCGTGAAATTCTCTGTATCCGACATCTTCGCGTGAGCGTAAAATTTCTTCGGTTTTCTCTGCGTTCCACATGTCAGTATTCCACTCTTATATGCGTATCTCCGCAATAATATCCCAGAGTGCTTTCTGTCAGCTCTGTCCTTTTAGACGCAGACTCCGACGTCGTAAGGAAGAGATAGTCGTGAGAGAAAACTTCTTTTTTGTCTGTAGCTTTCTGATTGCTCCACGTGCTGTCCACTATATACCACTTTTCGTTGATATAAACCTTATTCCATGCGTGCGCGCCGCCACTTGCCTTACCGTTTACCTTTACAGCGGCAATCCCTTCAATACCGCACAACACGACAAACGTCTTTGCTATGCCGTTGCATACCGCCACGCCGTTTTCAAGCACTCCCTCTAGATAGAAACTATCGTATGAATAGAACTTGTCGTACCTGTCGTCAGACGGCCGTATTCCGCTCATTTCGTTTACGATATTGTAGTCGTAAATCACATTGACTCCCAGCCAGTCGTATATCGCGTGTACCTTTTCGTAATCCGTCATCGAATCGTCTATCCACGTGCGGCATACGTCCTTGGCGAGTTCGTAAAGTTTTTCAGCGACGCTGCCTTGTTCCGGCAACGGCTTATATCCTGCCTCTATCGCGAAAAAGAGCTGGTCGCTTGTCTTTACGCTGACGCCCTGACGCTTGTTTATCGCGAAATCGTCAAAGCTACTGCTGCGCGTCGAGCGTTTGAGATGGTCGACGTTTGATGCCGATTCTGTATATTCTGTCGTACTGTCGTACAAAGCCTCGTTCTGTGACGTAAGCTTAAGTCCTATGCGGAAAGCACCGTCGGAAAGCGCAACTGCCGCATAAGAATATTTAAGCGATTCTTTGTTCGTCCCGCAGGCAGTTTCAAACAGTTTCATCACAGACCTTGCGTCACTTGCTCCCAAAGACGCAGAATCAATGTATACGTCCATATACGTCATTGTCGTTTGCCCGTCAGAAGTGTTAAAGCTTTTTTCCTCAAGCTGATAATTATACAGAATCATATAGTAAGCGAGGATTTCCATTTCCTCTTCGCTGTCTATGTACCTGTTGTATGTCTTCCCGAGGTAAGTGAATCCGCTTTGGGGATTGACATACTGGCTTATGCCTGAAATATTGTCTACATAAGCCACGGTCACGCTGATTGCGGGAGTAGAAATACCGTTCACATAGCTCTTAACGTAAGCCGTGCAGGAACCGCCGCTGCTTACAAGTCCCGTTACATCGAAGGAATTGCCGTTGAAACGCTCTGGATTATCGACGGATGAATAGGTCGTGCCGTTTATCACGACCTCAAACTTGTCTACGGGATAATCTGTCTGCCAGTTGAGCTTTACGGCAGGATATGTGTCGTCAAATTCAAAACCGAGGTTGTAACACATTATACTTGTTGAATAGACGAAAATATAAAAATCGAGAATTCCTTTTGTCGTGAACAATTCTACCCTGTGCGTGCCGTAATCGAGATTTTTCAGGTAAGACTGTTTGAAATTGATATATTTTGAAGACGATGAAAAATTAGTCGTTGTATACGATATCTTCTGCCCGTCCACACTCACGGCAAGAAGGCTCACAGCAGAATCGTATTCTATCTTCAAACCGTCCTCTGCGTTTTCTGCCGTCTTGCAATATACAAACGCACCATAAGAGGGCAACGATATGTCTGCGGGCATGTCGCTTAAAGCGCAAAGCGTAATATAAAAATCAAATGAATCGCCATTTTCGGTATAAGCGGTAAAACAGATGTCATCGCCCGTGGAAACGCCTCCGAAAAGTGCGTATTCTATATCTATTGCCTCGTTTAAGCTATCGTACGACCAATTGTTTGTAATGACGTTGTTGCACGATTCAAGCCTGACGACTTTGCCTGTATTTTTTGTAAGAGGAACGGATATTCCGCCCACAGACGCAACGGATATATAGTTGAAACGACTTTTTGCTCCAACGGGGAGATTGAGTTCCGGAGCGTTGGAAGGAAGTACGTCCCCCTGTTCAGGCGTCGGCTCCTCATCTTCGGTATCGTCCGGGTCGACGGTAACGTCGACTTCTGTATTCTCCTTTACTACCCTTATCCTGCCTTCTGCTGAATCATTTATCGTGCTTTTTGAGCTTATCGCCTTTACTCCTATCCAGTATGTTCCGCTCTCGTTTACGGCATAGACGTTCGTCTGTTGAAAAACAGCATCCCCGACAGCCTCTCCAGGTTTTCCGTCAAGGTCTGCATAATGAGTAATCTCGTATCCTTTTGCATATCCTATCTCGTTCCATGTAATACGACTTAACTCACTGTCATATACGGGAACGGGCGTCGCCAAGGTAAAATTCATAAACGAACACGCTCCCAGCACAAACGGCGAAAGCGTCGCTATCACGAGTATCAACGAAATTAATACCATACTGCGTCTTTTCATAAGTATAATTATAGCATACGCGCATGGATATTTCAACAACGGAAACGATTTTGTATACACATCCGTGCAATGTATAAAAAAATACGCGCCGTTCTTTGTCCGACGCGTATTGTATTGCACTTTTGAGTTTTATTTTATTTATTTGTTTTCTTCAGAAGAAACCTGTTCGTCTTTTCCGCCGTCTTCGCTCATCTGTTCTATGGCGGCGTCGTTTGCCTCACTGCTTATCGTTTCGTTGCAAACGGGCATGTCTTTTTCAAGTTTTTCTTTTATTATGTTTGCCGCAACAGGCGACGCAGGAGTTACGTAACGGTCATCCCCTTCGTCAGACGGGTACTTTTTGAAAGTCAGCTTGAGGAATATCGGCGTCAGCAAAGACGACAGAATCACGATAAGTATTACAGCAGGCAGATATGAGGAAGACATTATGCCCTCTTCTATGCCTTTTTGTGCAACTATAAGACAAACCTCTCCTCTCACCATCATACCGAGGCCGACTTCAAGACTCTCATGAGGCTTGTATTTGCAGATAAGTCCTCCTGCAGCGCAGCCGACAAGTTTTGCAGCCATACCGCAGATTACGAACGCAAGACTGAAAAGTATTATCGTCCAGCCGAAGTTGTCGACAAGTGCCTTATAGTCAAGGCATATTCCTATATTCGCAAAGAATATCGGGCTGAACAGCATATATGCACTCATATCTATACGACGCTCGACGTATTCCGTCTGTTTCATGTTGGACATCATCATGCCCGCAACGAACGCACCCGTGATTGCCGCAACACCGAAGAGTTCTTCAGAAAACCACGCAAACAGGAACGCCGTCGCAAGTCCGAATATAGAAAGCCTTCTTGTATGCGGAAACTTCTTGCTGAGAAATTTGAAAATGAAGTGAATCGCTATACCGAAAGCTATCGCTATGATAAAGAACAGCACTACGTTTATAAGAACCTGTACGCCTGAAGAAACGTTTGCAGGGTCACCGAACAAGTCGACTATTTTGTATCCCCACGTGTCGGCGTCAACATCTCCTGTCGCAAATGCCAGGATGACGATGCCTATAATATCGTCAAGAACAGCCGCGGTAACTATACTCGCGCCGACCTTGCCGTGAATCTTTCCTATTTCTTTGAGAACGGCGACGGTGATACCTACCGAAGTAGCAGTCAAAATAACGCCGAAGAAGAATCTCTCTTTGAGCTCGAGTCCCGGAATAATCCACGAAACGCCGAATCCGACCGCAAGCGGAACGATAACTCCAAGGCTTGTTATAAGAACGGACGCTACACCGTTTTTCTTAAGCTCTTTGAAATTCGTTTCCATACCGGCGGTAAACATAATCATTACCACACCGATTTCTGCAAAAGGCTTAAGCTCGTTTGTATCCTTGATGATACCCGTAACGCCTATAAGGATGCCGGCAATAAGCGCGCCGACCACCTGCGGCAATCCGATTTTTCTCATCAGTATGCCGAGCACCTTGGTAACCAACAGGATTAATGCCAGGTGTAAAAAAATGCTGTAACTGAAAACGTAACCCATAAATGCACCTCCCGTTTCCCCTCTTTTCAACTTTATTCATTATATTACCGTAACCCTTCTTTGTCAACAGTAAAAACCGTAAAATTTTTTCGCTGCTAAATGAAAATGTAACCGGAAAGTTTTGTTACTTCAAAACGCATTTGCTCAAACCAAACTTCCAGGATGTGCGATTGACCCCTGATTGCAAAAAAATACGATAGCAAAGCTACCGTATAATTATATACCGTAAAAAATAAGTTGTATGTATAAGAAACCCGACCTC
>CALWHB010000058.1 GCA_944380275.1 uncultured Christensenellaceae bacterium
CCGCGCCTCTTACGTACACCATCTTCTGAGAGTTCTCAAGGATGCAGTGCTTTATCGTAACGCTGGGACGTTTGTTGTTGTCGTCGTTGGTAGCATTGATAAGCTGTCCGTAACCTTCGCAATTTTCAAGAGTAATCTGCTCGCCTTCAGCGTATTTATAGCCGTAAATGAACATATCCATAAATACGGCTTTGTTGTTGTCGGTGATGTTGAAACCGTTATTGCCGCGGTTGTCAACGTCGCCTTTTACTATTTCGTTGATTAAAACGTATTTGCCGTTACCGTAGAAAGTGGTGTTGATAACCTCAACGGTGTTGCTGTTGTCAGCAGTCAGATTGTCCTGAAGAACGACGTTCTTGGACGCCTTTACAGCGGTCGTAAGTCCGCTCCAGCTGTTGACGTTTACGCCGTTTACGACGCTTACGTCAAGAGTAACGGTGCCGTCTTCCTTTATGCCTTCAGCCTCTGTATCTGTAGGCTTATAGGTCAGGTTGAAATCACCTTCTCCTTTAACGGTAAGAACGTTTTCGCTCAAAGATACGTTTGAACCGCTTACCGTATAATCGCTGCCGGGCAGCGCAACAGACAAATCTACCGTGCCTTCGGTACCTACATAATACCTTCCTTCCATAAGCATTGTGAGTTCTTCGCACTCAACAATTGTCGGAGCGGAATCGCCGCAAGCTACGGCAGTAATACCCATCGCGCCGATAATAGCCACGACCAGTAATGCCAATACAACTTTTTTCATAATATCCTCCTTAAAGATATCTTTCCTTTTCCTTGTCGGACAACCGACGTTTTTTGCACTTTAAAAGCCGACTTCGGTATTAAAAGGCAATATTCAACCTTGCCGTCCCAAAGACCTGCTTTATCCTCTACAGTATAACACAAATACACAAAATGGCAAGCGTTATGTACAAAGTGGCAACCAAAATTTACAAATCAGGTTTATTTGATATACATATGTTTATCAATTCGAAATTTAAATAATTTACAGACATATGTTCTCAGGCAAACTTCTCTTCCTTTAAACTTCAGGACCTCCTATAAATTTGAAACCACGGTGAATATATAAAATACAATTACGAGTACGAGAAGAACAGCACAAACTATTTTTCCCGTTCTGCCGCAAGTTACTATACCGTAAATAAATGCTGCAGGAGGAATCAGCAACAGCAATAAAAATATTATCCAGCTGAATCTCCTTCTCCTTCTTCTGTTGCGCATAAACGACGCTCTTGGCGTGGCATACCTTTCTCCTGCATGTCCGTCAGATATCCTCACCCTTATCACTTCATGCTGAGCATCTCTTTTTATAAACACCTCGTCGTAAGCCAACGCGGATATTTCCCTTTCTTCGACGCGGGGACGAGAAGTAATCTGCATACCCGAAACAGTGGAATTACCGTATCCCGGCAAGACCTGGTCGTATCTTCCGTAATTATCGCCGTTTACGAGCGTTCTGTTTATTTCGACCCTTTCGTATTCTCCGAAATATTCTGAAAATTTCTTTGCGGAATTTGCCGAATTATGCTGCATGACTATGACTTTGTTCGCCCTCGCAAGCAAGGTTTCGAATACGTTTGCAGTACTCTGGGTATCCGCATACGCATCCCTTGAAGAATATACGAAATTGCAGGAATTTGAAAAATTTCTGAATAATTGCCCAAAAAGTTCTGAAGAATCTACGGGGACGGAATCAGCCACAAGCAAAAACCTTTTGCCTGCAGACATCGCGTCCAGCATCTCCTGCACGGCAAGGTTGATAAGCATGCCGTTTGCTGCCGATACCACGTCTATAACTATGGTTTTGTTTTCGTCAATCGCTTTGCGTATGCTTACGGCGTTTTCAGCATCGTCTGCAAGAATACTTTCCGCCTGTGTGTTCAGGACCCTGAAATACTGCTCCACGCTGCCTTGTTCCGTCTGCCCCGAAACGATAAGCGAAGTTATGCGGTCAGCGTCTGTCGCATTTAGCGAGCCTCCTGTCCTGTGTCGTACAATGTTGGCAAGTATTTCGCTGTAAGGACAATCTATATATGTCTTTACGGTCGGGCGTACGTCTATACCGTTGCGACCGGTAAAATATTCGGTAAGTCCCCTGATATAGGTCCCTCCCATACGTCCTATACGGTTATTGCCGGTGGACGCCTCAACTATCAGCTGAGCGATTTGCATAGAGTCGAGTTCCACAAGCGGGTCGTAAACGGGATTGCTTGAGTTTATAAGATAATAATCGTCAGGAGAGCCGTTATACGCCTGAGCAATCAGTCTTTCCAGCTCCCTGTTTCCGCAATGAAGAACGACGACAGGTATTCCGTTGTCGTTGGCATTGTATGCCGCAACGCAAGCCACGCGGTTTTTTATATTCTGATTGTTTCCGGAAACGAGAATATTTTCCACCCCGTTATCTGCTATAAACGCCTCAATCTGAGCGTTGTTATATATCGTAACGCCCTTGTTTTCGAGATTCCTTGCCTCTGTTTCGTCAAGCTGCCTCTGCACGTCGCGCCTTATCGAACGTCTTCTGATAAACCCCAATATCGTACCGAAAAATCCCATAATCAACCTCTGTACAAATCAAATCTGAATCTGAAAGGCGGAAAGCCGAGCAACCCCACGACGGATTCTCCTACTTGCAACGTATTCTGTTGCCAGTCTTCCACGACGTTTCCAAGTCTTCTCTCTTCATGAATACTTCCCTGAACGCTTATTGTCTGCTCAAGCACATAGTTTTTTCCGTATCTGTCGGCAACGAACTGCCTGGTCGAACTGTCGTTTGCCCTGAACGAAAATACGCTTGAAAATCCTGCTATTATATTTTTTGCACGCGCCTCGCCGTAATTTTCGATAAGCTGGTCTATGCTTTGAAGTCCGGCAAAAACTTTGACTCCCAGCGACCTGCCGAAATTTACCGCGTCGCTTATGTGCATAAGGTCGGGCAGCAGTTTGAATTCGTCGCAAAATACGTATACGTTGCCCCTGTTTGTTCTGTTTTTTGCATCGTCGCCCATAGCCTCTTTCAGAGCAAGGTCTATAAGCAGCTTGTAAACAGGCACCAGCATTTGCCCGTAAGACAGATTGTATTCAATAAACAACGTCTTCGCACCTCGTTCCCTCACAAATTTTTTTATTGAAAAATCACCTTTTTCTGCAAAATTGTCGGTAAGCACCTGCCTTATGACCGCCTGCAGTTCTGCAAATACGCCCAGCCCCTGGGTATTTGCCGTTTCTCCCACATAAGTCATTACAGACATCTGGTCGCCGTTGCCCTGCAACAATCCTTTTAGCAATTCAACGTTAAATCTGCTCATCAGATATTGCAGATAATCATTGTTGAGGTATTTTTCCCTCGGCAACTGCTCTTTCTGAACTTTTCTTATAAGGCACGTAAGGACGGCAGAAAACAAATCTCTCGCTGCGTTCGGAAAAAACGGATTGCTGTTGTTTTTCCTTATACTTTCCGCAAACAATCCCCACGCTATCTCGTTTACGTTGGCGGCAACGTCTTTTCTCGATTCTCCGTCCGCAAGTATTTCTGAAAAAATATTCCATATTACGGTTGCGTCGTCCGATACGGACAAAATACTGTCTTTCTTTGCATTGAAAAACTCTTCTTTATAATCGCCTTTAGTATCGAAAATTATCATTACGTCATCGTCCGTCATATTGTCTTTCAATTGACTGACGATATGAAAAAACGTATTCGTCTTTCCGCAACCCGTACCGCCTATCAGCATAAAATGTTTGCTAAGCAGTCCTTCGTCAAGTGCAAAAGACGCTCTCTTCCCCCCGCTTTCGCCCTCAAAAAACACCTTTCCTCTGTTTATTACGGGAGGATTGTTGTATTCAAGCAGACTTCCTTCAAGTAAATTCCTGTTGATATTCATCTGTTCACCTCGTTATTTATGCCGTAAACGCAACCGCAGGCAAGCAGATTGCTTACCGTGTCCATGTATTCGTTTGCGGATTCTTCCCGGTATTTTTCGGCACCGTATTGTTGTTTGCAACCGCTTTCGTATTGCGGTTTATCTTGCAAACGCCTTTCAAGCAGACTCAGAACGAGTATCAGTTCTGTTTCGTCACAGCATCGGTTTTCAATCTGTCTTCTCACCCTCTGAATCGTCGCTGAGTCTTCACCGTTAAATAATCCGATAAACCTGTCTGTCAGATTCAGCAATTTGTCTGCAGTTGCCTCGTCAAGTTCAATCATCTGTTTTGCCCGTATTCGTTGTTCATGCCGTTTTCTTCTGTTCCGTTATAAGAATTTTTGTCGTATCCTTCAGAAAACCCTGTTTTTTGCTGAGAGTCTTCGCTCTCTTCCTCATCCGGCAGCGACGGCGATTTTTCCGCAGAATTGTCTTCTTCTGATTCCGGGTCAGGAAGATTCCCGGTTTTTTCAGACTCTTCTCTTTGCTCTATTTCTTTTGATATTTCTTTGTCCTCTTCCAAAGGGTCCGGAAGTTTATACGCGCTGCCGCCCTCACTCCTTCTGATGTCGCGTTCTATTTCTCTGTCTTCGCTGCACGGTTCGGGCAGAAGTCCTGCGTTTTCTCCGTCGCTCTGTTCTTCTTCCTGCTGCGGCAATTTATATCCGTTATCGTTGTCCATATTCTCTTCTCCTTGTCCGGCTGAATTCCCGTCTTCGACTTCCTGCCCGGCAAATTCTTCTGCGTTCTCTTCGTTGCTGCGTCTGACTTTTACGCTTGCCCAGTCGTATCCGCGTACGACATAATCCTTGTGTTCTGCGGCGGTTACCTTGTTGTTCTTGTAAGAGTCCGTCTTGAAAAAATCAGGATACACCTCGTCGTTTTCAAAGATTCTTTTCATCTCGCTTTCAGAATACCTTCCTTCGCTGTCGTTTGAAAGAACTTCTTTTGCGGTTTCATAATCCTTTTCTCTGGCATAATTCAGCACTCTTTCCTCTTCTTTCTCGCTGATTAAGCCTTTGTACATCATGTTGATTTCTTCTCTTGCAAGACTTTCTCTCGTATGCATGCCCAGATTTTTCAGCATCTTCTGATTGGACATTATTTCGCGGTTTTTTTCGTCTTGCAAATATCTGTCGAGATGTTTATCCTCAATACGTCTGTCTTTGAGTTCCTCTATTCCTTTAAGTCCCGCTTTTCTCGCGTCCGCCTCCTGCGACTGTCCTCTGTAAAGCTGATAGTCTATGCTTGGACTGAACCTCGTTTTGCTGCCGTTTGCGGTCATGACCCTGTCCCCGTCGGATTGATAATAATGTCTGTCGTTAAGACGTGATTCCAACCTTTCAGGGTCTTTATTTTTTATCTTCGCATTGATATTTTTTTCAGTCTGAACCGCATGTTCTGTTTCATGATGTATAGTCTTATAAACAGAATACGACGCAGTCGGGTCTTCTCTTTCAAGGACGTCGGCATTGAGTCTGATAATATGTTTCTTTACTTCGTTTCCTTCTATTCTGGTAGAGCATGAGCCTCTCCATTTTTCAAAATCCGGGTCGTTTTTTGCGTTTCCGATAAAAGACAACTCTACTTCTTTTATACCCTTTCTGCGGGCAATGTCGTCCACCGCGGTCCTTATAAGTTGCTCGCGTTCCGCAGGCGAAAGACTCTTGTATTTGTCGTAATGGAAGAATTCTTTATAATTTTTTCTGCTGAAATCGCTCATTTCCTCACCCTGTCGCCGACGTTACATTATTTCAATCGGATTGTAGATATAAGGAGCGTCTTCTTGAAACATCTCTATATTACGCAGTACCACGATTGCCTCTATATAAGACAAAGACATCATGTTCTCAAGCCTCTCTACGCTATAACTTCCGCATTTCAGATTTTCGCGGACCCCGTCTTTGAGATAGTTGTAACATGCGTTGAAATATTTGTCTTCAAAGCCGTAAATCAGCGGCGCAAGCATCGCCACTTCTTTTTCGTCCATTTTAGACGCTCTTTTAAAAAGTCCGTTAAAGTCGAAAAATTCTATCCTTTTCATAACTTCTCCTTATTTATTGATAAAATAAAATACGAGTAAATCCATAGGTTCGTTGTAACTGAAAGTATAACTGACCCCGAAGTTGTATGCGGCAAGCTCGTCATGCATCCAGTCCATTACTTCATTGTCTATTTCGTATTCCGTCAGTTTACCCGGCAGTCTTGCGACAGCCACATAATTTTTTCCTGAAGGCACAATCCTGATTTTCGACAGGTCGGAGTGATATTTCATTATACCGTTGTTTCTCGCCCAGAAAGACATTGTATTGTCGTTGCAAGCGGGATAAACCGACTCCGGATTATGTTCCTTTGCCATCTCTTCGTCGTCAAGAAAATTGTAAACCACACCTTCTATACCGTTAAATACCGCGCCGGCGTTCCATGTAAAATCGAACTGATAATACTTCCCGTCACAGGCGATAATATTCCACGCGTGGTCTTCTGCTCCTCCTCTCGTGTTTGCCGTACCGTGAGCGATTATGCACTCTATGCCGCATTTTGACATAATCAACATCGCGGCTTTCGCAAAACCTTCGCATCTTGCCTCTTTTCTTATAAGCGCGCCGTATGCGTCGCCGTAAGAACCGCTCATTACCGATACGGGTTTCACCCTTGCGCAAAGATAGCGGTTCAATCTTTCTATACGGCTCCTCGTGTCGGGGAATTTGCAGATAATCGCCGCCATACGTTCCGCTTCGGCATTGAGGTTTTTCCACAGTTCTCCGATATTTTCGCCGGGATACTTGTCTGTGAATTCAAACGTAATCCTGTTCCCTTCCCACTCAAAGCGTATATTCTGCTCCACATAAAACAGTTCGGGACACCCGTAATTTATTGCCTCAAACACGTGTTCTGCCATTTCTTCAATTCTTTCGGGAGAAGACACGTTCAGCTTAACCGTAAGATTGCCTGAGGAAACGCCGTCCACACAGGCATCGAATATCGCCCTTTCCTCTGAAGAAAGTCTTCTCGCGTAGTAATTGTTTCTCGAACTTTCGCTGACAGGTATTTTCAACTTTTCCTCCTTTAACCGCCTTCCCCTTTAAAGGAAGACGGTCCTCTCTCCTCAACGAAGATACTTGAAAATCAGTTCTTTCAATCCTTCTTCCGTAATCATGCCTTTTCCGACGGCGACTTTCATATATTTTACGTTGTATGCGACAAACTCCTCGTAAGTCAGATATTCAGACCAGTCGTCGTATGTATACAATCCGTATTTTTCTATATCGGCGTCTTTAAGGTCTTGTACGTA
>CALWHB010000059.1 GCA_944380275.1 uncultured Christensenellaceae bacterium
AAGTATAATGACGAGTATCAGTATGTCGAAGGAAAGGGGTATTTTATCACGGGTTATCCCGTATCCGACGATTCAAACGACGATAGCTCCGACGTCGTGCTTAACGAAAACGGATACGCGACGGTGTCCCCGGTAAGACTCAATTTCAACGATTCCGCTCTTTTCGACGCGGTAAAGGATTTGAAACTGTGAAGGTGGTGGTGATTGGCGCGGGAGCTGCCGGACTTATGTGTGCAGGCGGACTGGCGGAGGCGGGACACGACGTCGTTCTGATTGAAAAAAACGACCGCGTGGGAAGAAAACTGTTTATAACGGGCAAGGGAAGATGCAATCTTACAAACGCGTGCGACGCGCGCGCCTTTTTCGAAAACGTCGTAACAAATCCTAAATTTCTCAATTCTGCGATATACGGGTTTACGCCTTCTGACTGTATGCAATTTTTCGAGTCGCTGGACGTAAAACTCAAGGTAGAAAGAGGGGACAGAGTTTTTCCTGTTTCAGATAAGTCCAACGATATAGTAAAAGCCCTTGAAAGATACGCTTTGAAAAACGGTGTGCAGCTGCAGCTCAACGAAAAAGCCGAAGAAATTGTCGTCAGGGACGCTGTTGTCAGGGCAGTAAAGACGGATAAAGGCGAGTATTTATGCGACGTTGCGGTAATTGCTACGGGTGGAATTACGTATCCGGTGACGGGAAGTACTGGCGACGGTTATTTAATGGCTCAAAAGCTGGGACACAGAATAGTCGCTCCCGTTGCCGCTCTCGTGCCATTGATTGCAAAAGGCGTTGAAGGTCTGCAGGGACTTTCGCTCAGGAACGTCGGTGCGACCGTATTTTCCGGTGATAAAAAGTCAAGGTCGCACTTTGGCGAAATGTTGTTTACTCACACCGGAGTGAGCGGACCGATAATTCTCACGTTGTCCTCAGAACTTGGTAAAATATGCGGAAAAAATACGATTTTGCCAAAAGGTTCCTATCTTTCGGTAGACCTGAAACCGGCACTCGATTTGCAAACTCTCGATGCGCGTATACAAAGAGAAATTTCCGCCGCGCCTAAAGCGACGGTAAAAACTATGTTGTATACGATGATGCCAAAATCCCTTGCGCCAAAAGTGCTTGAAAGCTGCGGAATACAAGAAGATACAAAAGCGAGTGCCGTTACAAAAAAGCAAAGAGAACTTCTTGCCGCTACCGTGAAAGACCTGCGCTTTCCGCTTATAGGCAAAGAAAAAGCCGACCTGGGGATAATTACTCAGGGAGGTGTGGACGTCGCGCAGATTAATCCCAAAGATATGCAGAGCAAGCTGATAAAGGGGCTTTATTTTGCCGGAGAAGTTGCCGATGTTGACGCGTATACCGGAGGTTTTAATCTTCAGATAGCTTTTTCTACGGCAAAAGCAGTAGTTCGCTCGTTGTCGTCTTAGATAAATTTTACTTGATATTTGTATTAATATAGGATAAACTGTAAAGAGCGGAGTTTTTTCCGCATAATAGTTTTGGAGGCGCGTATGCTTAATATCGCCATTGACGGTCCTTCCGGTGCAGGAAAAAGTACGATTAGTAAAATGCTCGCAAAAAAACTGGGTATAATTTATCTCGACACCGGCGCGATGTACCGTGCCGTTGCTCTTTATGTCAGCCGTAAGGGAGTTGACGTAAACGATGCTGAAAAAGTAGTCCCTCTTTTACATGAAATAGAAATAGAATTCAGAGGAGAGGGCGACGAAAAAAAGATTTTTCTCAACGGAGAGGACGTGTCTTCCGCTATCAGAGAACATCGTGTTTCAAAAATGGCATCAGACGTATCCAAAATAAAAGAAGTCAGACTATTCCTCGTCGAACAGCAGCGCGCAATCGCAAAGAAAAACGACGTCGTTCTCGACGGAAGAGATATTACGAGTTTCGTCTTGCCTGACAGTAAATACAAATTTTTCCTTACCGCTACTCCTGAAGAGAGAGCGAGAAGAAGATACGAAGAACTCAAAGCCAAAGGCTCTGATATAAGTTACGAAACCGTACTTGCGGACGTCAACGACCGCGATTACAACGATACTCACAGGGATTTTGCTCCGCTCGTTCAGACGGACGACGCGGTGCTTATAGACAGTACTAATCTGACGACAGACGAGGTTATAGAGGTTATTTTGCGCTATGTCAACACACACTAACTCAAATACCGTATCAGCGGTAAAAAAAAAGAAAAAACCGGGACTTTTTTACAGAATACTCGGAGCAATCGGAAGATTTCTGATGACGATTGTTTGGTGGCCGACAAAAATATATTATAAAGAAAAGTTCCCGAAAGACCAGAAAGTCATATGTATCTGCAATCATTATGCAATCGAAGACGCATGTGCAATATATCATCAGCTCTTTGGTTTTAAAGGCAGGATTGTCGTAAAGTCTGAGGCTATGGACGACAGTTTCGTCGGCAATTTTCTCACCGCGCTCTGCAATGCCATAAGCGTAAGAAGAGGAGAGTCAGACATCAAAGCGATAAAGGAAATGATGAAGGAACTCAATGCCGGCGGTAAAGTGCTTATTTTCCCTGAAGGTACGCGCAACAAGTCTAAAAATTACAAAGAGCTTATGCCGTTCAAAGAAGGTCCTGTTACGATTGCGATAAAGACGAAATCGGTTATTGTTCCCACGCTTTACTATAAGCCCCTCAGACCTTTCGGTTTCAGAAAGAACAGGCTGATTGTGGGCGACCCGATAGACCTCAGCGAGTATTGCGGCAAGCAGCTGCATGAGATAAAAGACGAGGCGTCCGCGCTCGTATTCGAAAAAATGCTCGAACTCAGACAACAGGTCGACGATATAGTGGAGAAATTCGGCGGAAACGTGCGGAAATACGAAGAGGCACAGAAGGCACTTAACGCGGAAAATCAGGCGACAATCGAAGAGAAGTCTGCCGAAAAACAAGCATAAAGGAAGAAGAAAAGCCGTTGTCGGCAAGCAAATAAATACGGGTTTGCCGCTGTGCGGCATGGGGAAGTTCTGGGATTTTATTTAAGTCCCTAATTATCGCAATACATATTATAAGGCGGTGTAAAATGAACGACTCCGATAACCTTGAAAATAAAAAAGGCAAAAAATCCGAAAAACCGAATATCTTTTACCGCGCGCTTTCGTCTTTTGGACGGTTCATGATGCGAGTGGTTTGGTGGCCGACAAAAATTTATTACAAAGAAAAGTTTCCTAAAAAAGGAAACGTTGTCTGCGTGTGCAACCACTATTCCGCAATGGACGCAAACGCGATTTACAGCAAACTTTTTGCTTTTAAGGGCAGAATAGCCGTAAAAGCTGAGGCTTTGAAAAGCAAGTTCGTTCAAAAAGGTATGGCTGCGCTTTGCAGGGCGATAGGTGTAAAAAGAGGTGAATCCGACGTCGGAGCAATGAAATCAATGATGAAAGAGCTTAATTCAGGAGGAAAGGTACTTATTTTTCCTGAAGGACAGTGTAATAAACACAGAGATTTCAAGGCGTTGTTGCCGTTCAAGGACGGACCTTCGGCTCTTGCGATTAAGACCGGTGCAACAGTTGTTCCCACACTTTACTACAGACCTCTCAAACCTTTTGGTTTCAGAAAAAACAGACTTATTGTGGGTGACCCGATAAACCTGTGTTCTTATGAGGGTAAAAACGTTCACGAAGTAAAAGAAGAAGTAACGCGTCTGATACGCAACAAAATGAAAGAAATGCGCAATCAGATTGACGATATTGTGGAAAAATATCACGGCAGTGTAAAAAAATACGAGCGTGCGCAGCGCGCCAGCCATACTTAAGGAAAAATTTTATGAGAATTTTCGTGGCAAAAAACGCAGGGTTTTGTTTCGGGGTGCGCAATGCGGTTGAAACCGCTATGAACGCAAAGGGCAAAGTCTGCACGTTGGGTGAACTGATACACAACGGTTACGTAAACGATAAACTGAAGAAAAAAGGTATAGGAATTATAGACAGTCTGGACGACTATACTGACGGGACGGTGATAATCCGTTCTCACGGTGTGCCTGAAAACGTTGAAGATGAACTGAGAAAAAGAGATATTCCGTATATTGACGCAACTTGCCCTTTTGTCAAGAAAATTCACAATCTCGTAAGTAAATATCACGCAATGGGTTACAGGATTGTAATAATAGGAAATCCGTCGCATCCAGAAGTTGTGGGCATTAACGGAAGATGTGATTTTTCCGCCATCGTGATAGACGGAGAAGAGGACATAAAATTACTTCCCGAAGACGAAAAGTTGTGCGTTGTCGTGCAGACGACATACAGTGAAAACAAGTATGATTTTTTATTAAAATGTATTGAAAACCGCTGTAAAACAGTTGAAAAATTCAGGACGATTTGCTATACTACAACAGATAGGCAATCAGAAACGGAAGAACTCAGCAAAAAGTGCGACGCTATGCTGGTTATCGGCAGTAAGTCGAGTTCTAATACGACAAAACTTTTTGAAATTTCAACCAGAAATTGCCCTCAGACGTATTTCATAGAAAATATCGCCGATTTAAAACCGGTGATAGCAAATAAACACAATTTTAAAATCCTCGGCGTGACAGCCGGGGCGTCAACTCCGAAAGAGTTGATTGAGGAGGTAGTAAAACAAATGAGCGACACTCAAATCACCAACAAGGACAATGAATTCGGAAAACTGTTCGAGGCGTCCGAAAAGAAGAATACGGACATCAAGGCAGGCAAGATTTTCAGAGAGTGCACGGTAATCAGCGCAAACGAAGAAGGCATCATTATCAATTTCGGCGGCAAGAAAGACGGCTTTATCGACAAAGCAGACGCTGAACTTGACGGCATAGAGTACGTACCTGCAAATTACAAAGCAGGCGACAAGATAGCCGCTATGGTTATCGAGAAACATAACAAGAAAGGCAACGAAAGCATTGCGTTCTCCAAAAAAGCGGTTGACAAACGCAATCAGGAAGACAAAGAGGCTGAAGAGGCTATCAAGGGCGGAGAGTTCAAGGTTACGATTGACAGAGTAGTCAAAGGCGGACTCGAAGGCAAACTCGGCAGCTACAAAATCTTCGTTCCTGCGTCCCAGATAAGAATCGGTTACGTAACCGACCTTGAAAAGTACGTAGGTAAGACTCTCAGACTCAGAGCCATCGAGCCTAAGAAAGCTGTAAAACCCGAAGAAGTAAAAGAAGAAACCGCAGCTCCCGTTGAAGGTGAAGTTGCAGAATCTGTAAATACAGAGGTTGTTGAAACTCCCGTTGAGGAAGTTGCTCAGCCCAAAGAGATAACCTTGAAGAGAGGTCGTTCAATCGTAGCATCTCAGAGAGTTATCCTTGAAGAAGAGAAGGCTAAGAAGGAAGACGAACTGTGGAGCAAACTGACTGTCGGTTCTGTCGTAAACGGAAAAGTCAAGAGATTGACGGACTTCGGCGCGTTCGTAAGCGTTTACGGTTTCGATTGCCTCGCTCATATCGCTGACCTTTCGCACTACAGCGTTGCTCATCCCAGCGACGTTCTCGAAATTGGCAAGTCCTATGATTTCGTAATTCTTAAGGCTAACAGAGAAACCAACAGAGTATCTCTCGGTTATAAGCAGCTCCAGAAGAAACCCTATGAGCTTGCGGCAGAGAAGTACCCCGTAGGTTCTGTAATCACCGGCAAGGTAAGAAGTGTGTTCCCGTACGGAATATTTGTTCTCATCGAAAGAGATGTTGACGGTCTTGTTCCCGTATCCGAACTCTCCAGAAGTTATGTCAAGAATCCCGCTGACCTTTACAAGGAAGGCGACGAAGTTACCGCACAAGTTATCAAATTCAACGACAACAAGATTACTCTTTCTATCAAAGCTCTTCTCCCCGAAGAAGAGAAGAAGGTCGACGATGTCGAAATCTCTGACGAGGAATACCAGGAGGCAAAAGAAAAGAGGGCGACCAGAAACGCTAAGAAGTTTGACAAGCCTGCAACCGGTGCAGCTCCTCGCAAGAAACCTGCAAAGAAAACGGCTGAAGAAGAGGAAACCACTTCATGGCAGTCTGAAAGCAGCGGCGCAACTCTCGGTGATTTGTTCAATCTGATGAGCTTTGCAAGCAAAGATGAAGAGTCTGAAAAGGACGGAAAAGACGAGTAATTTTGCTCAAATATAACAACCCTCTTTATAAGGTTCTATACAGACTTTATAAAGAGGGGAATAAAATAAAAAACTGTAAAAAAGTGCCTGAAAATCGTTGACAATAAACCTCATAATGTTGTATATTGTAACAGTCGCACGGAAGGAAACGAATTTCGGGGTGTAG
>CALWHB010000060.1 GCA_944380275.1 uncultured Christensenellaceae bacterium
AAAAACGGGTTTTGGCAATGATTAACATAATATCCTACAAAAATTCAGGTGCTTTTGGGTTTTGACTTTGAAATCAATGCGATAAGAAAACCGAACGCTATCGCTGCCGACAAGCCAGCGGCAACGGCTGCAAGCCCTCCCGTGCAAGCCTGATACAATCCTTGTTTTGCCCCCTCTATCGCACCGGCAGCAAGCGACTTCCCGAACCCGGTGATAGGTATCTTGATGCCTGCTTTGCCGAAGTCTTCGATATATCTGAATAAACCGACTGCCTCAAGCAATGCGCCTGCAAGCAAAAAAGTTACGAGTACGCGTGCAGAAGTCATCCTTGTCTTGTTTATCAGTATCTGTCCTACAGCGCATACGAGTCCGCCGACGGCAAAAACTTTGAGATATGTCAAAAATATGTCCATAATCAGATTTATCCTTTAAATTTCTATTGCAACAGCATGAGCTATTGCAGGAATACTCTCGCCTTGCAGGGACGAATCCTTAGAAAGCATCGCTCCGGTGGGAACAAAAAGTATTTTTTTGAGCCCGCCTTCCTTCATAGTTTTATAAAGATAACTGCAGAATACGAGAGAACTGCAACCTGCACCTGAACCTCCCAGTCCGCACTTTTGTCTGTCTTTGAAAATCATGCATCCGCAGTCGTTTACCCTGTCTTTTATTGCGCCGCACTCCTGTTCAAGCATAGTGCAAAGCAGTTCTCTTCCCAACTTTCCCAAATCTCCCGTAACAATCAGGTCATAATAATCTGCACCCACGCCTCTTTCTTTTAAATGAGCAGATATTGTATCGTAAGCCGCCGGTGCCATTGCCGCTCCCATATTATTGGGGTCGTCAAGTCCCATATCAATCACTTTACCCAAAGTGAATCCGGTAACTTTTGGACACTTGAATCCGGGCTTATCAGAAGAAATCAGCGCGCAACCCACGCCTGTAACCGTCCATTGTGCCGTAGGGGACGGCTGAGTGCCAAGTTCGAGAGGAAAACGGTATTGCCTTTCTGCCGTCGCAAAATGAGAACTCGTACAACATACGACGTTTTTCGCTCCGCTTTCAAGCAAAACCGCACCCGTGGCAAGTGCTTGCCCGAAGGTAGCACACGCGCTGTAGAGTCCGCAGAACGGAACGTCGAATTCTCGTGCCGAAAACCCGGAAGGAACAAGCTGATTCAAAAGGTCGCCGCCTATTATCGCGTCGATGTCTTCAGCAGACAAAGATGCAGATTTAAGCAAACTTTCAATAGCGTGTTTTCTAAGCTTTATTTCTGCCTTTTCGTGCGATTTACAGCCGAATTCACTCTCGTCAATCACATAGTCGAAAAAGTCCCTGAGCCTGCCTTTTCCTTCGTCTACTCCGGCAAGAGAGGCAGTATACGATATATAAACCTTCTTATCCAGCAAATATGTCTGTCTTCCTTTTTTCATGCAAACAACCCGATAACGTAATATACTATTCCGATTACCACCGACGCACAGACGCCCGAAACGATAACTGGACCTGCGATTGAAAACATTTTCGCCATAAGTCCGAAAACAATTCCTTCTTTGTTGTATTCAATCGCCGGCGATACTATGGAGTTGGCAAAACCGGTTATAGGAAGAACTGACCCTGCGCCGGCATAATAACCTATCTTGTCATATACACCCAATCCCGTGAGCAGACTGCCCAGAAAAATCATTACAACACCCGTGAGCGCGCCTATTTTTTTGTCGTCGAACTGCGGCAAAAGCACCGTGAGCAAATCCGAAAAAGCCTGGCCTATCATGCAGATAGTACCGCCTATGGCAAAAGCGCACAAAAGCGTTTTGCCTTCTTTAGTCTTCGGGGTTGCCTGTTTTACGAGTTCCCCGTATTCCTTCTTGTCCATTTATATGCACCTCGCTGTTGTGTCTTACGAGCGGGAAAACGGATTCTCTGTATTCATTGAAACCGTCCGCATGATTGTCTTTCATAATCTGCCCTCCGCTTTTTTATATCAGTATTATTTGCCTTTTAATACAAATTATCCCACTAAAAAAGTTAGTGCAGAATTTATTGAATTTAAATAGAAATATTTTTCAATATTGCAAATATAAGCTGAATAATAAGTGATTCAGGCAGTAAGTTATAGTTATATTGATATTTTGATTCTTTATTACATCAGTAAATAATTAAAATTATGCGCTGTTCAACGTATATAACGATGCGTCGATAAAAAATACGCCGACGATGTCGGCGTTTCTTATGCGAGAGCTTTTTTCATCTCGCTTATTATTTTACTTTCAATCCTTGAAACCTGCACCTGCGAAACTCCCAGGATTTTTGCTATTTCGCTTTGCGTCTTATCCTTAAAATATCTCAGCACTATTACGGTTTTTTCTCTTTCAGGCAGCGATTTTATAAAGTCTTTTATTATCATTTTGTCTATCATTTCGTCGCTGTTTTCGCCGTCTGAAAGCTTGTCCATAACGCATTGAGAATTGTCGTCGTCAAACTTCTCATAAATCGATACAGGATATTTACTGCTGTCCATTGCAAAAACTATTTCCTGCGGGTCAACACCGAGTTTATCTGCAAGATATGCTACGTCCGGCGCATCGCCGTGCTCTTGTTTGTATTCGCTTGTAATCTGCTGGATTTTCAGCGACGTCGACTTAAGCGCGCGGCTCACCTTTATCGCTCCGTCGTCGCGTATAAACCGCTTTATTTCTCCTGCTATCATAGGCACGGCATAAGTAGAAAATCTTACGCCGAACGACACGTCGAAATTGTTTACGGCTTTCACGAGTCCCATCGCACCCAATTGCAGCAAATCGTCGTATTCAATCATCTTATTGCGGTAACGTGCAGCGATAGACTTAATCAACGGCATATTGTGAACGATGAGCTGTTCTTTTGCCTTCTCGTCGCCATTTTGCGCCGCGGCGATAAGCTCGACAGTCACTGTGTAATCTAACATCAGGCAACCTCTTTTGCGATAATTTTTACCATCGTAACCGTCGTACCTTTTCCCGGCGTCGAATCTACGCGCATTTCGTCCATAAAGGTCTTCATCAGGGTAAACCCCATACCGCTGCGCTCTTCGTCAGGCTTTGTCGTAAAGAACGGCTCCATGGCTTTTTCTACGTTTTCAATGCCCTTTCCGCCGTCGCTGATAATTATTGACAATTTTCCGTCGTCTACACACAAATCTATATAAACGTAATTGCCTTTACTGTTTTCGTACCCGTGAATCACACAGTTGGTAAACGCCTCTGAAACGGCAGTTTTAATGTCCTCAATCTGCTCAACCGTAGGATTGAGTTCGACGCAAAATGCGGCTACCGTACTCCTTATAAACGCGTCGTTTGACAAATCTGCGGTGATTTTTATATAAAGTTTGTTCATTTTGACCTCACAAATTGATTTTTTGAATAATCTGATAAATTCCCGCAAGCGACAATATCTTGTCAACGTGCGGCGTCGGCGAAGAAATGTATATTCCCGCACCCGTGCGTTTCAGCATTTTATATCTGCCCAGCAAAATACCTATGCCCGTGCTGTCCATAAAGCCGAGTCCCGAAAAATCGAAAACGAAATTTCTGAATCCGCCCTGACTTATGCGTTTGTCGAGTTTTTCCCGCACCTCGGCGGCTGTATGCTCGTCCAGTTCGCCGTTAAATGCGGCGATAACGCTGTCGCCTTTACTTAACATACTAAGTTGCATATTTTTCTCCTTATTTCAAAGTGTATTTATTATAATTTATTTTCCTTGTCGGAAAATCGCGTGTTTTAAAAAGAAATGTCAGAAATTTGAGAAAATTATATTGATAAAAATATATATATTTGATGTTATGATTTTCAATGCAATTCATAAATACCGCTTTAAATTTTAAAGCAGTTTTACTACCTAATAAACGTTATAATCGACACAAAAAGTCAATCGTGTCTTAGACATGAAAACTCATTTGCAAAAAACGATTCGCTTAACTTACAGAAAGAAAAAATCTGTAAAAACAATGTTTATGCTGTAAAATTCCTGTTATAAATATAATTCAGCCGCGCGGTCATAAAAAATAAGCGGTCCTTTTGTTGAAGGACCGCTCTTTGAAGAAGATTTTATATGATGTCGTTATAAAACGGATACGACGTTTTGTCGCTTTCGCTTATTTGCCTTTTCACTACGCAAGGCACTCCGACAGCTACAACGTTTGCAGGAATATGCTTGGTTACGACGCTGCCTGCACCTATTACGGTATTATCTCCTATCGTCGCGCCTGCAAGAATAATACTTCCGGCTCCTATCCATACATTGTTCCCTACAGTAATTGATTTTGCGATTTCAACTCCTTTTTTGCGAAGTTCGGGGTCGACGGGATGTTCGGCGGTCGTAAAAGTACAGTTTGGACCTATAAACACGTTGTCGCCGAATTTTATCGCAAGTCCGTCCTGCACAACCAGGTTGTGATTTGCGTAAAAGCTGTCGCCGACGTGTATGTTATATCCGTAATCACACCAGAACGGCGGAACTATGACGGCGTCCTTACCTTTACTTCCGAGTATATCTTCCAGCATTTTGCTCTGCGTTTCTCTGTCGTTGGGATTGAGCTTGTTATATTCAAAGCACTTGTCTTTGCATTTTCTTATCTGTTCTTCGTATGCCGGGTTATAACAACCCTGAAAAAACATATTTTCCGGTATAAAAGGTCTATCCATAATCTTCTCCTTATTCAAAATATTAGCCTGAAATCAATCCGTTCTCAATACGTATCACTCTGTCGAAACGTTCAGTAATCGACATATCGTGCGTTGCCACTATCAGAGTCTTTCCTTCAGCTTTTACGAGGTCGAACAAAACGTCCGATATTTCGTTTGCCGTATCCTTGTCAAGCGCGCCCGTCGGTTCGTCGGCAATAATCAGCACGGGGTTCTTTATCAATGCTCGCGCTATCGCAACTCTCTGTTTCTGTCCGCCCGACAACTCTCTCACTTTCCTTTTTTTCAGTTCTTCGATTCCGAGTTTGTTCAGGACGTTTCCTATATCGGACTTCGCCTTTTCGGCAAATTTTTTGTCAGACAAAAAGCAGAGCGCAAGCCTCATATTTTCTTCTACCGTACTGTCTGCAAGTAATCCGTATTGCTGAAACACAAATCCTATTTTGTCTGCTCTCAGTTTTGCCATACCGTCGATGCTCAGAGAATTTACGTTTACGCCTTCCAAACAACAAAATGGACATAAAGTTGTTTGGAGGGGTTGTTGTGTGCAAGGGCTACAAAATGCTATCGATGTCGATCTTGTAATATATATGGACTTCTTGCGGTTTGCCCGTGACTGTTTCTTT
>CALWHB010000061.1 GCA_944380275.1 uncultured Christensenellaceae bacterium
CAATAAAACGGAGTAAATATGCAATCTGAACAACTTAAAGACTTGATTTGTAAAGTGCTTGACGACAAAAAAGGCGTTGACATAACGGTTATCGATATAAGAGAACTTTCTATAGTTGCCGATTATTTCGTCATAGTCAGCGGACGTTCCACAACTCAGGTAAAGGCTCTTGCCAACAACCTTGAAGAAGAACTGAGCAAAAATTATCAGACCGAACCTCTGCGCAGCGAAGGAAAACGCGACGGCAGGTGGGCTGTCGTGGATTACGGCGGTGTGGTCGTTCACGTTTTCCACGAAGAAACGAGAAGACTTTACAGCTTGGAGCAGCTCTGGGGCGACGGACAGAACGTAACCCGTTACGATGGAGAATAATTTGCTTTCAGGCGCATAAAAACGCTCTGACCGCACACGAATAAAGTATGAATACTTTTATCGTGGCGGCTTTGACTGCGCCTGTGGCAATTGTAGCTCCCGCTTATGCGGACCTGGATTCTTTTCTTTCAGATTACAAGCTGATTGAAGAATTCTGTTATTGTGCGTCCGAGGATTATCTGGTCGTGGGACTCATTACTCAGCCTATGTTCACGCTCAGCGGAATAACGAACTATGTGAAAGAACTCGAATCTGCTCTCGCTGAAAAATACGGGTTCAAAGAGGTTGCCGTAACTTTTGATACTGACCTCGTTTACGCAATAAAAAAAGCGGGTAAAGAGGGCGAAAACGACCGTGTGCTGCACATGATACAGACAGTGCGCAAAAGGAGATAGCATGCGTATTTACGATATAATCGAAGACAAACGCAATAAAAAAGCTCTTTCTCAGGAGCAGATTGACTTCTGGATAAAAGGAGTCGTAGATAAAAGCGTCGCAGATTACCAGTCTGCGGCGTTGCTTATGGCTATCGCTATAAACGGCATGACGGACGAAGAAACCTATTATCTTACAAAGGCTATGGCTGACAGCGGAGATAAGGCAGATTTGTCCGCTTACGGCGACAGAACCGTGGATAAGCACTCGTCCGGAGGTGTGGGCGACAGCACGAGCTTTATCGTTATACCCGTTATGAGTGCGCTGGGCAAAGTGTGTGCCAAGATGAGCGGCAGAGGGCTGGGGCATACCGGAGGAACTCTCGACAAGCTGGAGGCTATTGAAGGAGTAAGCACATCTCTGAGCGAAGAAAAGTTTTATGCTCAGCTGAACAGAACGGGACTGGTCATTGCAGGACAGACCAAAGATATCTGCCCTGCGGATAAGATACTTTACGCGCTTAGGGACGTAACCGCGACTGTTGAAAGCATACCGCTTATCGCATCTTCTATAATGAGCAAAAAACTCGCCGCAGGCGCAAAAAACATCGTGCTTGACGTCAAATGCGGCAAAGGCGCGTTCATGCACGACGAAGAAAGTGCCGAAAAGCTGGCAAAGCTTATGGTGGAAACGGGAAAACGCGCCGGAAGAAACGTGAGCGCGCTGATTACGGATATGGATGAGCCGCTCTCTGATTACATAGGCAATTCACTTGAGGTAGAAGGCGCGGTCAAGGTACTTGAAGGAAAAACAGACTGTCCTTTGTACGAGGTAGCAAAAGCCCTTTGCGTAACGCTGCTTGGGTACGAGGGAGCTGAAAAGGACGTAGACGAGGCGGTCAAATCGGGCGCGGCTCTGAATAAGTTCAGAGAACTGCTGATTGAGCAGGGCGCGGCAGAAGACGTTCTTGAAAAACCGCTCGTGCGCGCAAAATGCAAGATAGAAGTGTTTGCGGACAGCAGCGGTTACGTGCAGAGCATAGACGCTATGAAAGCGGCGAGAACCGTGCTTGCTCTGGGCGGAGGCAGAAACAGAAAAGAGGACGAAATACTCCCGCACGTGGGCATAAAATACAACGTGCGCAGGGGAGATAAGGTTGAAGAAGACGACCTTCTGGCGACAATGTATTTTGACAGATACGAAGACGTCGCTTACGCTATGGACGTCAAAAACTCTGTGAAAATTTCTGACAGTAAACCTGTTGAAAAAAGTCGTATCATAAAAATAATAAAGTGAGGAAAGTATGGAGATAAACAAGTACATAGATTATACAAATCTCAAGGCAGACGCAAAAACCGAAGATATAGAAAAACTTTGCGCTATCGCAAAAGAGCGCGACTATGCGAGCGTTTGCGTAAATTCGCGTTTCGTTCCGCTTTGCAAAAAACTTCTCGAAGGCAGCGGCGTTAAAGTGGCGTGCGTGGTAGGGTTCCCCCTCGGAGCAATGAGCAGCGCGGCAAAGGCTTTTGAGGCTGAAAGAGCGGTCGCGGACGGTGCGGACGAAATAGATACCGTCATTGCTGTGGGCGCGGTTAAAGAAGGCGATTACGGCTATGTTTACAACGACGTCAAAGCCGTCCTCGCTTGCAAAGCTACCGTAAAGGTCATCCTCGAAACCTGCCTGCTTACTGAAGAAGAAATAGCAAAAGCAAGCGAAGTGTGCGCAAAGGCAGGGGCGCACTTTGTCAAGACAAGTACGGGGTTTTCTACAGCCGGAGCGACGTTGCGCGCCGTCGAGATAATGAAGGCGCATTGCGGAAACTGCAAAATAAAGGCGTCAGGCGGTATACGCGATTACGATACCGCGATTGCCTACATAAAAGCGGGTGTGAGCCGTATAGGTACGAGTTCCGCACTCTGATTGCGTAATGAAGAGAAAAATCCTGTTTATGCCTTATGACGGCGAAATAGAAGAACTGATTGCGCTCATTGCAGATACGGACAAACTCGCGCTTGTCGTATGGACGTACGAATATTCTGAAAAATACGTCGGATTATTTGCTCGGTTTTGCGACGACGAAAGAGTAGCTCAGGCAAGGGATGCGGCATATCTTTGGGCAAAAGGCGCAATGAAAATGCCTGAGGCGAGAAGATATATATTGGCGGCGCACCGTGCGGCTGCGGAAAGCGGAAATCCCGTCGCCGAGGCTGCGGCGAGAGCTGTCGCTCATGCGGCGTCGACGGTGCATTGCGCAAGACACGCGGCAGGTATAGTTCTTTACGGGCTTACCGCGCTTGCAAAGATTTACGGCAAAGATTCAAAAGAGGTTGAGGAAGAGATAAACAGGCTTACCTGCGGACTTGTGAAAATCAGAGAAAACAGAGATTACGAGTCGCAGTCATGGGCGGGGTTTCTGTTGAAAAACAAAACAAATGAACAATTACGAAAACAATAGTTTTGCTGAAAAGCCGCCGTTTCACGTCGGTTTTTTCATGCTTATGTAAAATTTTTGACAACCGTATTGTATTTTTGCTTTCTTTGGGCTATAATATAGTTGACCGAAGGCGATATCATTAACCGCAGTTATTAATAAGGGAACGCGGAGTTGACGGTCGGATGGCGTGCCTCGCTTAAACGCTTTGCGTTGAGGATTACAGAACATCGCCACAGCGTACCCACCTGCTTGAAGCGGGTTTTAACTTTTCGTCTTTGGTTTTTGAAGACAGGCGGCAATGCCGCGATACGGGACTCGCAAGAGTCCCTTTTTTATCATAAAGCGAAGAATTTTTTGACGTGACAGCAGACATTGTCTGCCGGGTTATGTGCCGCAAATTGTTGATATACACCGCAAAACCTCAGATACGGTGCCATTATTTTTTATAATTTTATCGTTTTGTTTGATTTTGCGCGTGCGTTATGGTAAAATCAGTAATACTATTATAATATTGCCACAGGCAAAACGGAGTAGTTATGCAGGAATTGACTTTGAAACAGCTGGGCGAACAGTTCGCCGCTCTTGACGGACAGACCGTCAAGGTTAAAGGTTGGGTAAGAACTATAAGGGACAGCAAAAATTTTGCTTTTATAGAGCTTAACGACGGCACTAAATTCAAGTCCACGCAGATTGTTGCTGACGCGGATATGGAAGGTTACAGAAATATCGTTTCTCAGAACGTTGGCGCGGGTCTTTGCGTTGTAGGAAACGTGGTCGTAACTCCCGGAGCGCAGCAGCCTTACGAAATCAAAGCTCAGAGCATTAAGGTTGAGGCGACTTCTTCTCCTCAGTATCCTTTGCAGAAAAAAAGACACAGCCTTGAGTTTTTGCGTGAAATCGCACATCTCCGTCCCAGAACTAATACCTTCCTTGCCGTATTCAGAGTGAGGAGCGTTGCGGCGCAGGCTATCCACGCTTTCTTTGCGTCCAGAAATTTCATATACGTAAACACGCCGCTCATTACCGGCAGCGACTGCGAAGGTGCGGGAGAGATGTTCAGAGTTACCACTCTCGACCCCAAGAATCCGCCGCTCAAAGAGGACGGCAGCGTCGATTTTTCTCAGGACTTCTTCGGCAAGAGTTCAAACCTTACGGTAAGCGGTCAGCTCAACGCAGAGTGTTTCGCGCTCGCTTTCCGCAACGTATACACCTTCGGACCCACTTTCAGAGCTGAAAAGAGCTATACAAACCGCCACGCAGCAGAATTCTGGATGATTGAGCCTGAAATCGCTTTTGCGGATTTGAACGACGATATGGACCTTGCGCGCGATATGATAAAGTACGTCATAAAGGACGTTCTTGAGAAATGCCCCGAAGAAATGCAGTTCTTCAACAATTTTATGGACAAGGGACTTATAGAAAGGCTCAATCATATCGTAAACAGCGATTTTGAAAAGGTTACGTATACAGAGGCGGTAAAGATTCTCGAAGAACACAAGGACGAATTTCAGTATCCCGTATACTGGGGTGCCGATTTGCAGACGGAACACGAGAGATTCCTCACCGAAAAGGTATTCAAAAAGCCTATTTTCGTTACCGATTATCCTAAGGAAATCAAGGCGTTCTATATGCGCCTCAACGACGACGGAAAGACGGTTGCCGCAGTCGATATGCTCGTACCCGGCGTAGGAGAAATCATAGGCGGTTCTCAGAGAGAAGAAAGACTCGACCTGTTGCTTTCGCGTATGAAGGAATTGGGACTCAAAGAAGAGGATTACTGGTGGTATCTCGACTTGCGTAAATACGGCGGCGTAAAGCATGCAGGTTTCGGATTGGGATTTGAAAGACTGATTATGTACCTCACAGGTATGCAGAACATCAGGGACGTAATCCCGTTCAGCAGAACGACGGGCAGCGCGGAATTCTGATAACACTGCGACTTTTAACTCATAAAACAAAACAGCGGCTCAGGATAAATTCCTGTCGCTGTTTTTTTGTAAATAAAAGTTGCATTTTTTATTTATCGCTGATTTTTTATGTAACAGAAACATCGTTTTTTGAGAAAATGTTTTTTGTCTTAATTGTATCTGTTTCAGGTAC
>CALWHB010000062.1 GCA_944380275.1 uncultured Christensenellaceae bacterium
CTGATCTCTTACTGAAGTTTCCTGCGCCGTTTTGTTACTGCGTGTACCCGCACGCGACGTAATGCGTAAAGTTTTTTCGATCGTTTCGTCGTCTACGCAGCTTGTCATAGACAAACACACGCACGGTGCCAAACGAAGTTTTACGGTGAATTGTCAAACCAAGTGCAAACTTTTGAAAAAGAAAACAAGATCCAGGATCCTGACGACGACGGCAGCGTTACAATCGCCGTATCATACGACGAGAACGGCAAGCCGAACGATTACGAAAAGTTCAGCTTGATAGTTTGCAGTCGCTCTACCGGTGAATACAGCAATCTCTTTTATAAATTCCGTATTGTAGATCATTTGTCTGCAATTTGATTATAATATATCTCTTAATCTGACAGGATTTGTCAATTATTATTTCAGATTGCAGAATATCTTGATTTTTTGGTCCGTTTGTCGGTCTGAGGTGGGGAACAGGGGCGAAAAGGGCGTAAAAAAATTGCAACGGCTGTATAGGTGTGCCTGAAAAGAACAGCCGTTGCAATCGAATGAGTATATCTGCCTACCCCATTGTTTTTATGATAATATATTCATAGCTCGCATACATATTATGGCGAGGAATAGAATTGCGTTGTTTCTTGTTGGTTTCCGTGTTGACAAAACAAGGCAGTTTGTTATAGAATAATAATAAGGTGCTTTATGGAAAGAAAATTAAACATTTTATTAGTTGAAGACGACCCTGACGATTGCAATGCCATGAGCAGCGCGATCGACAATGCTTTTGAAGATTTCAATCTTCTATCTATCACGAACAGTGCTGTGACCGCACTCAAAATTTTCAACGAAGAAAATCCCGACGTGATCATACTCGACCTAGAATTGAGTCTGGGTCAGGGTACCGGTTTCGACGTGCTCGAAGGTATTCAGCATGCTCATCCCGACTTCCCGCCCTACATAATAATTACAACCAACAATATAAGTTCGATTACTCACTCGATGGTCAGACAATTCGGCGGAGATTTTATTTTCACGAAAACTCAAGTAGGTTACAGCGCAAATGCAGTGATAAATTTTCTCAAGAGTGCAAAGCACTCGATACTGAACAGACGCCCGACCGAGTCCTCACCGTATGTCGGATGGGAGCTCAGCTCTTTGAAACAGCAAAACTTAAAAAGGTGCATCAACAACCATTTGTTGAAGATCGGTGTCTCTCCGAAAAACAAAGGATTCGGTTATCTGCTCGATGCGATATACCTTATCGTAAACGAGTGCAATACTCCGTTCATCCCGATTCTCGCAGAAAACTATAACAAGACCCCTGCGAGCGTGGAAAGAGCGATGCAGAATGCGATCAACCGCACATGGGCGACAGAGAACATCGACGATCTTCTGGAAAACTATACGGCAAAAATTTCGTCAGCCAAAGGCGTTCCTACGATAAACGAATTCGTATATTACTATGCGCATAAAATTAAGGCATAAAAATACGGATTGCACTTCCCGTGCAATCCGTCAAATGCTCGTATTATCGTCCAGATACAAGCAATCTCAAAAATTCGAGAAATCTTTCCCAAGCACTCATTGCAATGTCCTCCCTTTTTTATTTAATATTAATAAAGACGAAAGGATTTCTTGCATTAGTGCCGCGGATGTTTTAATCGTTAAGATAATTAGTGTTTTGTAAACATGGAAAATCTGTTTGTCAATGCAATTAAATTCGGATTTATGTTCCCCAGCGTATTATACATATATGCCGGATTGCTTCGCATTAGTCTGCATAAAAAAATGATTTTTCATTTACCCGTGTGGATAATTCTTGCTTTTACAATAGCTTTCTCAACAAAAGAACTAAATGTATTGCAACCTTTTGCATTTCTTCTGATAGCTTTTCTATATCTTCTTATCGCGTATAGAAAACCTCTCAAAACGTCGGTATCGTACAGTTTTATTTCGGTCGGCATCTGTTTCTTTTTACTTACGATAAGTTACCTGATCACACTGCCGATAACTTTTGCGTTTTCGTTTATCGACAACGTTACGCTTTCGCTTTATATTATGACCGTAATTATCGGTATAATTCAATTGGTGTTATCTATCGTGGTATTCAAAATTAAGCGATTCAAAAACGGGCTTATGCTCACTAAGAATGACAACCATTTTTCTTTGCTGATAGTAATAAGCGCAATAACTATTTCAGTTTCATCTCTTTTTTATACAGAATTTTTCGACTCATACTATATGTTTATAATATTTTTTGTCGTATCGGCGATAGGCGCGGTAGCTCTTCTGTTATGGAATGCCGTGCTTGCCGACAGGTATAAAAGCGAAATTTACAAACGTAACGTCGCTATTTATGAAAAAACTCTGGCTGAATACGAAAGCCGCAACAAGAACATTGCAGACGACAACAGTAAACTATCGGCAGTGATTCACAGAGACAATAAGTTTATTTCCGTCATGGAACTTGCCGTTGCGGACGTATTAAACGGTAAATGCGATAAAAAATCAGCAGGAGAGTTACTTAAAACGCTTGAAGAACTCTCATCGCAACGCAAAGAACTTATCCGCGATTGCGAAAACAACAAGGATACTTTGCCAAAAACAGGAGATATTGCCATAGACTCAACCATAATCTACGTCCGATCCGTAGCCAAAAATTTCGGCGTTGACGCATCTTTCGACATAGACGACGGTTTTATCGACACATTGCAAAACCTGATAGACATGACTCATTTCAACACTTTGCTTTGCGACATATGCGAAAATGCCATTCATGCCGCCGAAACCGCACCTGACGGTAAAATCTTTCTTTCGATGAAAATTGACAATGGCTTCCCTGCCGTAACGATAAAAGACAACGGCGCGCCTTTCGACGAAAAGGTTCTGAGTTCTATCGGCAGGATCCGTATAACGACGCGCAAAAACAAAGGAGGTTCGGGCATAGGTCTCGTATACATATTCGAAATCCTTCAGAAATACGGCGCAAGTTTCTGCCTCGACGAAATTCCCGACGGCAGTTTCGCTAAATCGATAACTTTGCGTTTCGACAGCCGTGCCCGACTCGAAGTCAACACTAATCGTCCGAATGTGGCAAAGGCTTTCAAAAATCGCACGACGATTTACGACTGAATACTGCGCCTCTAGATTTCAGACAATTTGCGTTTTTGCAATTTGCCCGAATTTTTGGCGATCACCTTCAATGAAAATACAGCCCGCGGCTCTTCGCGGGCTGTATTTATATTGCGATAATCAGATCTCTTGACTTTCGCCTTTAGCCTCGGTTTCTTCTTCAGCCAGCTTTTTGTCCTTACCGTTCTTGATCGACTTTACAGCAGATTTTTCATTGACAACTTCTTTCTCTTCGCCTTTTGTACAATTGCCCTCCTGTACGTCAGTTTCCTTTATTAGCTCTTCGGTTTTTGCGTTGTTCGGCTCATAAGATTTTTTCTTTGCTACGATCTTTCCTCCGCAAGCCGAACAATACTTGTCCTTAAACCGAGCCTTCTTGCCGCATTTTTCACACACAAAGATTGTCTCGCCCTCTTTTCTCTCTTCAGTCGGCGCGCCGCATGCGGTACAAAAATTTGACTTTCTTGCATTCCTCTTGCCGCATACAGTGCAGATCTTTACGATTCCGGGATCTGTCGGCAATTTTTTGTCGAGCACAATCATTGCCGCATACGCACCCGCAGCGAAGATCAGAGTCAGAAATACGCCAGCCGAAAGCGCGTAACCTATAGTGAACGTGTCGTCTCCTATCTGCCTCTCGGTTAGCGAAATGCCGTGCACCGCGCTGAGACATATCATTACGAGCAGATTCAAACCTATCATCGCAAAAAACGCAATGTCCACCACAAAGTCAGTCTTCATTCTGCCTAGTTTGTCGGGCATCGACAATATGCCGAAATATTTGAGTATTCCGCATGCGCATATCGCAAGCATCGCCAGCCCCACAAGCAACGCGAATATGTTGAATGTCGCAGCCGCACTGCCTGCCGCAGCTGCATCCGTCCCCTGCAACACGCGCCCCAGGTCGACCAGATCGTATCCGCTTATACCGCTGCGCGTCTGCCGCAAAGTCTCGGCATAATTCTCGCTCCAGACATTGCCGCTGTAACTGCAATAAGCAGAATACGGTATCGCAAGCAAAATGAAATTGAGCAACCCGAACAGCCCCGCAAAGACCCACTTCAGATTTGCCCTTATAAAACTTTTGATCTCCATGATTGCCTCCTCACGCGTTTCGCGACAACGGTCAAGCGCAGTCGCACAACCTTTTCTTTTATTATATCACATAATCTTATATTCGGCTCAACAATTTATTTTCGGCGAAAATCTCGCCCTTTCAAAGAAAAAACGCGGTCTCTCCTACGCAAATTCCTGCGCCTTTAATGCCGTATTATCTACACGGGTATGTAAATTATGTAAAAGACGGATCCCTCCGTCCCCTTGTTTTTCAACAATCGGTCGTGCACGTCGTCTCCGACCCTCACTCCCTTATCTCAGACTCGTAGCTTACGGGTATCCGCAGTTTGAGCCGTTGTATCACCGTCGGACTGCACCCGTTGCCGCAATCGCCCGCCGTCCGTGCATCCATCGCCCGATTTCCCTCTCCGCTCCTCTCGGTCCGTTCGTACGACCTCGCGAGATCCCGACTGTCTGTTTGCGTTTATTCCCCTGCCCTTTCCCTCTCCTTTCGCCGCCACCGCCGCAACGGCTATAAAATTGTGCAAAATGCTTTGACAATACGGCGAGTTTATGGTAATATTATCGTTGCAATAACGCTAAGCCGCCTGCGACCGCGAGGAGAAATACCCAAGAGGTCGAAGGGGCTCCCCTGCTAAGGGAGTAGTACGGGATACCGTAGCGAGGGTTCAAATC
>CALWHB010000063.1 GCA_944380275.1 uncultured Christensenellaceae bacterium
ACGGCAATTTCTCCTTTGCCGAGAAGTATTCCTCCGACAAGAGCAGTCGTTGCTATTCCGAATTTAAGAAGAAGCTGCGCGCTTACTACGAATACCGCGACCATATATTCACTGATTATATGGCGTTTTTCCGCATAATCGATTTTTTTATTCAAAGCGTCGAGATATTTGTTTTCGGCATTGCACGATTTCAGGTCTCGCGCCGTTTCGAGACACTCCTGAATACCTTCGGTACAATCCAGATCTGCAAGAAGTTTCTTCTTGTTGAAGACGTTCTGCACTCTGCCCGAAAAAGCAACGATGATTATGGCTATCGGAAGCACCCATACCGAAGCAAGCGCCATTCTCCAATCGTAAAAGAAAATACCGACAGCGACGATTGTCGTACTGATGAGTGACGCATACAGCTCAGGATAATAATGCGAAAAAGAGGTTTCAATTGTCGCGCAATCCTTCATTATCGTGGTTGTGAGATCTGACAGATCCTTTTTGCCGAAATAGGAAAGAGGCAGTTTTCTCATCCTTTCCGCAAGCGATATCCTTCTTGTTGCACTTTCCCTGTAAGTGCTAAGATAATTGCAATTGTACTGAATATAATTCGTAATATACATAAGCACGAGAACTGCAGTACATCCGAGACCGTACAATAAATAACTGTGATCCGTATTGCCGTTTACGTAATCGGACACCAGCAGAAACAACAGCCATACGGGCAGCATTTTGACAAGATTGACCACCGTATTTGCTGCAATAGCTTTCAGATAATCGATGGCCCCTCTTCTCGATAAAGCGTATTTGTTCATAAGCGCGTTAATCATGGTCATCCTCCTTGCCGGACACGTTCCAGCTTACCGAATTTTCGTATTCTTTCCACTTTTTCGAATATTCGCCGTTTTTATAGAGCAATTCCGCATGAGTTCCTCTTTCCGCGATTTTGCCCTCTTTCATAACGACGATCTCATCTGCATCGACGACCGTGGACAATCTGTGCGCTATCATAAGCACCGTTTTACCTTTTGTAAGTTGTTCAAACGCTTTCTGCACGAGATGTTCGTTTTCGGGGTCTGCAAATGCCGTTGCCTCATCCAGAACAATAATCGGAGCATCTTTCAGAATTGCCCTGGCAATAGCAACTCTTTGCATTTCGCCGCCAGAAAGATACGTCCCTTCTTTTCCTATTACTGTAAGACTGCCTTGCGGAAGTTTGGCTACTATATCATCGCATTGTGCATAATGCAACGCCTTATAAACTTCCTGTTCATCTGCCAGAGGTCTTGCAAGTCTGACATTTTCAAATATCGACGTTTTCAACAGTTTGCTGTCCTGAAAAACGTACGATACTTCGTCGGACAGTCGTTCTTTTGAAATATCCTTTACGTTGACTCCGCCTACAAGGATCTCTCCTTCGTCTACGTCCCAAAATCTTGATATAAGTCCCGCAACGGTTGTTTTGCCGCTTCCGCTTTCTCCCACGAGGGCGACCGTTTTGCCTGCATCGATTCTGAGACTGAACCCGTCCACAGCCTTATGATTGCTTTCGGGATAGGTAAAGCTGACGTTTTTGAGTTCTACCGAATTGTCTTTTAATGCAACCTCTTGTTTGCCTTCAGGAAGAGGTCTGATATCAAGAATTGAATTTATCCTGTCTATCGCGTCGTTTACGATCATACCGTTTTCGCTCATGAACATTATTTTCATAAGCGTTACAGTCAACACGGGCGTGAAAATTATATAAAATATGAGGTCGGTAACGAATTGAGGATCTGCCGGGTTATCAGCTGTAAGAATAAGTGCAAGCGCTATCAGAAAAGCAAACACCCCGTCTATGAACAAAGTAAAAAACATCATCGGTTGACGCAGTTGTTTGGTATATGCTACGACCCACGTATGGTATCTGTCGATTGATGACTTGAAACGCTCGAACGAAAACACGGTCTGACCGAAAGTCTTGACTACGGGTACTCCTCTGACGTACTCAACGGCTTCGTTGTTCATGTCCATAAGAGCGTCGTTGTACTGCTTCATCTTTTCCTGCATCTTTTTTCCCGTCATCGCAGACATAACCGCAAATGCGCAGATAATCGGGAAAAGACTTGCAAGCCCCAGTCGCCAGTCGAACACGAACATGATCGCTATCATAGACAACGGCGTTACGACCGCGCCTACAAAATCGGGCAGATTGTGCGCCAGATACGTCTCGGTAGCCGCGCTCGACTCGTCGATCGTCTTGCGCACCTTGCCGCTTCCTATCGCGTCGAAAGCTCCGACAGGGAGGGTTACGGCGTGTCTTAACGTACGTTTTTTTATGTTGGACGCGACTCTGAACGCGGATATGTGAGAACACATAAGCGCAGCGATATAAACCAATATCGAAAGCGCGGCAAATAAAACCGCCATCCAGCCGTAATATGCAAGATTGGTCGCTTGCGAATAATCGGGAGCGACTTCAAGCACGTCGCGTATCATAAACCAGATATAGATAAAGGGCATCAGCGCAAGCACTGCGCTTATCCCGGAAAAAACGAGCGACGAATAAGTCAGCCATTTGCGGTTTCCCGCATAAAACATCAACTCTTTCATCGCGCTTTGTTTGTTTTTCATTGTTTTATCCTCCTTTGGCTAAATTATACAAAGGCGGATAACAAACTCAAAATTTTATTTATACCCGATAAGGCGAAACTATGTCCCAATCGGACAAAACCGCATTTCTGCGGTATTCTCTGGGGGTAACTCCTGAAAATCTTACAAAGGATTGCGAAAATTTACTCTCGCTGACGTATCCTACCTGACGCGCTATATCAGCGATCTTTTCTTCCGTTCTTACAAGTTTATACTGAGCAACCTGCATCCTGCATATATTGACGTATTTGTGTACGGGACAACCGTATAATATCCTGAACTGAGTTTTGAAAGACGTAGGACTCATACCTGCGTTGGCTGAGAGTTTTTCAACCGTAAGCTGTTTATCCAGATTATCCCAGATATACAGTTCAGATATTTTGAGTATATCGGCGTTTTCTCTCGGAAGAAGGTGGTTTTTCATCTTTTCGGGTTCACCGTCCGACGAATTGAGAAAAAGCAGAAGTTCGAAGAGTTTTATCCTGAAATATCCCTTTCGGGCAGCACCTTTCGCCTGGTATATCTCCTCGAAAATATGTTGAATACGTTCCGTCGCTCTGATCAGATAAACGTTGCCCTCTCTTTCTGTCCTTTTTACCGTTTCGTTGAGGTCTACGCCGACGCTTTTAAGCATAGAACGAAATTCTTCGTCGCGGTCGTGTCGGATCATTACGGTCACTCCGTGATAATGTCTTATCGGCATTGCGGAAAACAATATCTCGCCGTAATCCATATTGTGCACACATATATCGCCTTTACCTATATAGAATTGTCTGCCGTCAGCGAAGTCCGCCTCGAATCTTCCTTCTTTGCAATGCTCTATCACGAGCATTGCGCTACCCGACGAACCTTCTCCGAAAGCGTACATATGCATATCGTCTATAAGAAGACTTACCCCGTCAAAAACCGGATATTCCGTTACCGTACCCGTACCGCTATCGTTACTGAGCCTGTATATCACGCAATCTTCTTTATATTCGGTTTCCAGTATGTCCCCTTCTTTAAGGCAGCTCTTGTCATATATTGCGTAATCTTTTTTCCCGATCGTCATAAACTGCAATTCCGTTATTTATTCTCAACGATATCCGTTTTATTTTTCAGTCGCTTTTTTCTTTTTACCGTCAATACGACTAAAGTTACTGCGGCAGCAATGATCACAATTCCTCCGACTGCAATAATCGCCCAACCCCACATCGGCATTACAAACGCAACTCCCGGTATGCAGATGATAAAAGTACCCGTTTTATCCGTTTGCAGCCTCACGTATCTGCCGTATCCTGAACAATCGATTTTAGTCAGTTCTCCGTCCTCGCTCAAATGATAGACGACGATCTCATTGCGGTCAAAGGTCATATCAGCCGCAAGATACAGCGTTACGTTTCCGCTCGGAGTTACCTCCTCTCCGCTCTCCGCAAAATAAGAAACGCTCATCACTGAAAAGGTATCCGCTATCGTCTTCATCTTTTCCGCTGCTATCTCGTATGCCGTACCTACGGTAATATTGCTTGCCTGAATTGCAGTACCAGACGAAAGAACGCCGCTTTCATCTTCAAATTTTGCAAGTGTTGTCGCTCCGACTTTCGAAGTAACGATAAACGAATATTCACTGTACGAGTTATTGCCGAGATTTGTTTTATACGTCGGACATTCTGCGCGGTATATTACGGTATATTCTCCCGCGTTTTCAAGAGCAAGACGGTTTCCGTCAACAGCGACTTCTTCTCCGTCATAATATACTTTTGTCGTTACTTCGCACACCTCGTCGCCGAGAGCAGCCGTTGCCTGAGGCAAAACGTAAGTCGCACCCTTTTCCATTTGAGTATCGCCTGCCGTCGTCGTAATGACGGGAACATACTCCGCAGGGCGTTCGCCTTCATAGGAATAATCCCGCGTTCTGATTGCCCCCGACAGGTTCAGCTTTACCGTCAGATTGACATTGCGGTTCATAGCATTGATATATGCCGAAAAAGAGAGTTCGGAGGAAAGCCGCTTCTTACTCAGAGTATACGTATAGTACGTCCAACCGCCTTCGGCTTTTACGGTATAGCCGGTCTGCTTGTTTCCGCTTTCCAGCACGAGATCTGATATTGACGAACTGTGCCCGAACGTCATGTAATAATTATCGCCACTCTTTTCAACGGTTGCGGTCGACGAAAAATTGTCCGCGCCCAT
>CALWHB010000064.1 GCA_944380275.1 uncultured Christensenellaceae bacterium
CCCTCTGAAGGTGCACCAAGCATGAATAATACGAACCCTGTAAATTCAAGGTTCGTATTTTTCTTTGCAAAAGATTGATTTGGAATAATCGTTATGATATAGAAAATAATTTGTTATCTAATTCTTTATTCAAACCTTTATTAACGAAAAGCTGCCTCTTCTAACCCGAGTAATTCGTACAGACTTACGTCGTAGATTTTGGCAAGCTCTATCAGATATTCGTAGCAAGGTCTTGAAATATTTTTTTCCCAGTCGCTTATATTAGATTGCTGAATATGAAGTTTATTTGCAACTTCTTTCTGAGTCAGCCCTGCCTGTTTGCGACATTCTTTAAAAAACTTTCCGAATTCCATTAGTTCGATTTTAGCAAATATGTGTACTGCACATTGACAAATATGTGCATTGCACATATAATTATTAACGTACGGAGTAAGAATATGACATCAAACAACCAAATCAAATCAAAGAAGCGGGTACGCGATCACGGCGAGGTTTTCACATCTGAACGAGAGGTAAAAGCAATGTGCGACCTTGTCAAGGAAGAAACCGAACGTATCGACAGCAGATTTTTGGAGCCGGCTTGTGGGGACGGCAACTTTTTGGCAGAAATTCTTACCCGAAAACTCGAAATTGTAAAAAAGAAATACAAGAAAAGTCCTCTCGACTATGAGAAAAACGCGGTGCTTGCCGTTTCAAGCATATACGGCGTCGATATTCTTATCGACAACGTTATTGCCTGCAGAGAAAGGCTGTTCAGATTATGGGACAAAGCCTACTCTGCCGTATGCAAAAAGGAATGTAACGACGAAACAAGGCAAGCCGTTAGATTTATATTGTCGAGAAATATCGTCTGTGGCAACGCGCTGACTTTGCTTTGCGTTGACGAAAACGGCAACGACACGACTGATCCTATCGTCTTTTCTGAATGGGCGTTCATCACCGGCAATATGTTGCAAAGAAGCGATTACACGTTTGCCGAACTACTCAATGAAAGCGATTCAGAAGAAAACAATCAGACTTCCCTCTTTGACAAACAGCAAAACGAAGAAGGGATCTTTTTGAAAAAATACGTTTCACATTATCGGAGGGTACAAGAAAATGGCTGACAGCGTTTTTGACAAAGTCTACAATCCCGACGTTTTGAGTTGCCTTGCTAACCTCTCGAACGACGAGGTTTTCACTCCGCCTGAAATAGTCAACCAAATGCTTGACCTATTGCCGCAAGAACTGTTCAGAAATCCCGACACTAAATTCCTTGACCCTGCCTGCAAAACAGGCGTGTTCTTGCGCGAAATCGCAAAACGGTTGATAAAAGGATTGGAGCCGCAATTCCCAGACCTTCAACAGAGAATTGATCATATATTCCATAAACAGCTATACGGCATAGCGATAACTGAACTTACCAGCCTTTTATCCCGACGCGGGTTGTATTGCAGTAAATATCCAAACAGCGAATTTTCAGTCTCTCTCTTCGATACCGCAGAAGGCAATATCAGATACAAAAAAATCTCTCACACCTGGAAAGACGGTCGCTGTATCTATTGCGGAGCAAGCCAAAAAGAGTACGACAGAGATCAGGAACTGGAAACACACGCATACGAATTTATCCATACCCTTACGCCCGAGGAGATTTTCAATATGAAATTTGACGTTATAATAAGCAATCCGCCGTATCAATTCTCAACAGCTGGCGACGATAACGGTGCTCAAGCTACGCCAATTTATCAAAAATTTGTAACCCAAGCAATTAAGCTTTCGTCAAATTATTTAATAATGATAACTCCTTCAAGATGGTTCACTGGTGGCTGGGGGTTAGACGAGTTTCGCAATTTAATGATAAATTGCAATCATATTAAAGAAATTCATGATTTTCAAAATTCTTCCGACTGTTTCAATGGCGTTGAAATAAAAGGCGGCGTTTCATATTTTTTATATGACAAGAACTATAATGGTTTATGTGATTTTTATTCACATGATTCAAATCAAATTATATCAAAATCAAGAAGATATTTACACGAAAAAGGATGCGAAGTTTTAATAAGATACAATGAATTAATTGATGTATATCGCAAAGTGACAACTGCTCAAAACTTTAAATCTTTTAGCAAAATTGTCTCTGGTCGTAGCCCTTTTGGCTTCAATACAAATCATACAGGCAACGACAAAAAAGCATCCAAAGATGACGTGCAGTATTTTGAAAGAAAAGGTTTAACTTATATGCCTTTAAAATTGATTAACAAAGGTGCAGAGTTTATAGATAAACACAAACTTTTTATCGCCAAGGCTTCTGAAGACGGAAAATTACCGGGAAAGGTTATAGGAAATATTACAGAAGGTCTCCCTGGTATTATTTGTAGCGGAACATACTTAATGATTGGTCCTTTTAATAATTATGCCGAAATGACAAACTGTAAAATCTATATGCAAACAAAATTTTTCAGAGCACTTGTGGCTGTAAACAAAATATCACAAAACGCCTCTTACAAAGTTTATGAGGCGGTTCCATTACTCGACTTCTCAAAGCCTTGGACAGACGAAGAATTGTATGCAAAATACAATCTGTCCCAGGAAGAAATCGACTTTATCGAATCAATGATAAAACCTATGGAGTAATAGTATGGCACAAGAATTTTTCAAAGCGCGTCCGGACGTTACTCCGACAATATACGCATACGAACTTATGGGGGTTTCTTCTCACGAAGGATATCTCAAAGTTGGCTATACAGACCGCAACGTAGAAACACGCATAAGAGAACAACTGCACACAAGCGGAGTTCCCTACAAAATCGTTATAAAAGAATCGGCAATGCGCCCTGACGGCTCTTGTTTTACGGACAGAGACGTTCACGCTCTTTTGCGCAGAAAAGGTTTTCTGCAACTCAACGAAGGCACAGACAAAAACGAATGGTTCCGCTGCTCTGTCAAAGACGTGTTGAGCGCTATTCTGACCCTACGAGAAGAAATAACGTCTGAAGAAAACAGAACGGCGACTTTCAAAATGCGTCCCGAACAAGTCCTTGCCGTAAACAAGACGATAGACTTTTACAAAACCGCAAAGGAACAGGAGCCGACCAAGTCTCCCAAGTTTTTATGGAACGCTAAAATGCGCTTCGGCAAAACCTTTGCGGCTTATCAGCTTGCAAAGAAAATGGGGCTTTCTAAAATCCTTGTGCTCACCTTCAAGCCCGCAGTCGAATCCGCTTGGCGCGAAGACTTGTTGACTCACGTCGATTTCGAGGGCTGGCAGTTCATATCCAACAAAGACGCTCACGACAACAGAATCAACATCGACAATCAATACGCACAAGCCGATAAAAGCCGCCCTATCGTCGTTTTCGGTTCGTTCCAAGATTTGCTCGGCACCAACGAAAACGGCGGAATAAAGGCTAAAAACGAGTTTATACATACGACCAACTGGGATCTCGTCATATTCGACGAATACCACTTCGGAGCATGGCGCGAAAACGCGAAAAAGCTGTTTGAAAATCCTGACGAAGAAGAAAACGCAGACTTCGACTATGAAAATTATAAACGTACGGAAGCGGACAATGCTTACAACGAAACTTTTCTTCCTATCTCGACATCTTACTATCTCTTCCTTTCTGGCACACCTTTCCGCGCGATAAACAGCGGCGAGTTTATCGAAGACCAGATCTACAACTGGACTTATTCGGACGAGCAGCGCGTAAAAGAAAACTGGATAGGCTCAAACAATCCCTATCTGCCGCTGCCCCGTATGGTCATGCTGACTTACCGTATCCCCGACAGCATAAGACAGATCGCCATCCAGGGCGAATACGACGAATTCGACCTCAACGTGTTTTTCTCCGCAACAGGCAAGGGCAAAGACGCTAAATTCAGATATGAAAGCGAAGTGCAGAAATGGCTCGACCTTATCAGAGGATCCTATCTGCCGTCCAGCGTGGACGACTTAAAGCTGGGTCAGGACAAACGTCCGCCTATGCCCTATTCAGACACCCGTCTGCTGAACGTGCTCACTCATACGCTCTGGTTTTTGCCTAATGTCGCTTCTTGCCAGGCAATGGCAAACCTTCTCGCTCAAAAGCAAAACACTTTTTATCACGACTATAAAATCAACGTCTGTGCCGGCACAAGTGCGGGAATAGGACTTGACGCGCTCCGCCCCGTTCAAGCCTCAATGGGCGATCCTCTCAAAACGAAAACCATAACTCTGTCTTGCGGTAAACTTACGACAGGCGTTACAGTTCGCCCGTGGACTGGCATATTTATGCTCCGCAATCTCAAATCGCCCGAAACCTATTTCCAAGCCGCTTTCCGTGTGCAAAGTCCGTGGGAAATAATTGACGACAACGGCGATAAGCAGATAATAAAGAACGAGTGCTACGTCTTTGACTTTGCCCTTGACCGCGCTCTCCGTCAGATTTCAGACTACTCTTGCAGACTTAATGTAGACGAAAGCAATCCCGAAAAGAAAGTTGCGGAATTTATCAGCTTCCTTCCCGTTCTTGCCTACGACGGCAGCACGATGAAACAGATCAACGCGCAGGATATTCTCGATATAGCGATGGCAGGTACAAGTGCGACACTTCTTGCGAAACGCTGGGAATCCGCTCTCCTTGTCAACGTAGACAATGAAACGCTAAAAAGACTTCTGAACAACAAAGAAGCCCTCGACGCGTTGATGCGCATAGAAGGTTTCCGCTCTCTCAACTCGGACATAGAGACTATCATAAACAAGTCTGACAAAGTCAAACAGGCGAAAAAAGAAAAGGAAGGCAAACTCACGCCAAAAGAGAAAAAGGA
>CALWHB010000065.1 GCA_944380275.1 uncultured Christensenellaceae bacterium
CTGTTGCGTATCTGGGAAATCCTTAAACAGGACAGCGACGAAAACAATCCGCTGACAACCAATCAGATTTTAGAGAAGCTTTCCGAGAGCGGTATTGTCTGCGACAGAAGAACGCTTTATCAGGATATTGCTATCCTAAACTCCTACGGTTACGAAGTTATATGCAAAAAAGGTCAACATAGTAACGGCTATTACGTTATAGACCGCAGCTTTGACGTTCCCGAACTTCGGATATTGATAGACGCCGTTCAAGCCGCAAGTTTTATATCTCCTAAAAAGACTGCCGAGCTAACTGACAAGATAGCTTCTCTCGGAGGAAGTTACAGGGCAGATATTCTTAAAAAGAACATAGTAGAATTCAATACGACCAAACACAACAACGAACATATCTATTACAGCGTAAACGCAATCGAAGACGCTATCCTTGCTGAGAAGAAGATTTCTTTTCAGTATTTCGATTTGAATGAATTACATGAACGTGTCTTTCGCAAAAATGCTGAAAAATACCTTGTGAATCCCGTTGCTATGGTCTTTTCTAACGATAACTATTATTTGATTTGTTATCACAATAATCACGGCGGTATCACTACTTACCGCATAGACAGGATGCTGAACGTATCCGTTTCCGACCAAGAAATTAACAAAAGTGCCCAACCGAAAGGCTTGAGCATAGCAAAACACCGAAAGCAGTCTTTTTCGATGTTCAGCGGCAAAACAGAAACAGTAAAATTTGAAGCCGACAAAAATCTTCTCGACGTCATATACGATAAGTTCGGCGAGGACACGCAGATACGCTCTATCGGTAATGGTAAAATCTCATTTACCGTTGACGTTGAAATCAGTCCGATGTTATTCGGCTGGTGTTGCTCGTACCCGAACAGGTTAAAAATATTAGCTCCAGTATATGTAATCCATGAATTTAGCGCATTCATATATAAAATCAACCAACAATATTGACTTTGTTATTAATATTTGTTATTATCATTTTGTTGAAGAAGGGAAAATATGAATAATTTTATAAAATCTAAAAACACTTTTATTTTGGTAATTACTTTAGTTATAATTCTGCTTGGCATTTTCGGTATAAGCGCGAATTTTATTTGCCCAAAAAACATTGTTTTTGCTGAATCTATTTCGGATTCTGAATCAATTTTCTCAGATAGCATTATTGCTTTTTCTGACGAAAACGCCGCAACTTTCAGTACAAAACCCGAACCAAGATGGTTTCCATTGGCTTACAGAATAATTTACGCAGAGAAAGATGACTATTCCTCTTGGACAACAGAAGCTGTCCAATCGCATTATTCTTCGACTTCTACCGTTGCAAGTTTTGCAATAAACGACGAATTGTTCGCCTTATATGGAACTGATGCAACAGGCGAAGAAGTAAGACTTGAACCTGTTAATTCTTTAAGCGCAGCAAACAATATAACTGCTGTTACATCTGCGAGAATAAGATTTGATCATTTCAGAGAAGTTACTACCTCTTCCGGCGGTGACAGATTAAATTTAAATGACGATACGCGAAAGCTGAAAGATATTTCAGCCTCTTCGGGACTTAGGATTAGTAAAAACGAAACTCAAATACTTTACGGTAAAATCTTGTATCGTTCTGTTTCAGGTAGTGGTGAAACTTGGGGTACATGGAATTACATAGATTTAACGTCAAATGTTGAGTTGCCTTTTTATCAACCATGCAATCAGATTGCTATAATTTACGAGATTCGTGAAAAAGGTCCTAATTGGTGGAATTTATATCAATATCATCATCTTGTTGCAATTTACAGATTTGATATTGCATAACAATACAAAATATATAATAAGATGTTACAGATTTCAAAAATAAAAAAACATTACGGAGAAAAGCAAGTCTTAAACGGCGTGGATCTCACTGTAGGAGACGGCAGGATATGCGGCCTTCTCGGTCTAAACGGTGAAGGTAAAAGTACTCTTATGAAGATAATCTGCGGCCTCGTACGTCCTGACGGAGGGAGCGTATGCGTGGACGACCGAGAGCTAAAGCCTGGTTCAGCACCCGTCGGTATCGGAGCCATGATCGAAGTTCCAGCGTTTTACGGTGGATTGAGCGGCTATGACAATCTTGAACTTTTGCGAAAGCTCTGCGACGACGTGCCTCCCGAAAGAGTGGGAGAAGTACTTCGTGTCGCGGGCATTGCAAACAACGCGCATAAAAAATTCAGAACTTATTCACAAGGAATGAAGCAGCGTTTGTATTTCGCTTTCGCTCTTCTCAAAAAACCTCGCGTACTCATTCTCGACGAGCCTTTTTCGGGCGTCGATCCTGTCAGCGTAAAGCTGTTTGAAGACGTGATAAAGGCAATAGCACAGACGGGTTGCACTATACTCGTCTCCGGGCACATCATAGCGGAGCTCAAAAACGTATGCGACTGTGCAGCGATCCTCGACGGCGGAAAAATCAAGGCGTATTTCAACGACCTTTCGGGCGTCGATCTCGAAAAAGAATTCCTTTCTACGGTTTCGGCAAGCGGTGACGTAAGATGAAAAGGATATTTTCAGCGTCTTTCACGAGACTTAAAAAAAGTAAATTCCTGATCGTCCTTATTGGAGCGGTCGTTCTTGCATTGCTCGTCGCAACTATAATTTCGCTTGCAAACGACACGGGAGGCGCGCCACCCGACTCTTCTCACGATGAGGCATATTGGGAATATCTGAAAGAAGAAAAGGCGGGTCTCGAAGAAGCACTCCAAAATCACAATCTGACTTCTGACGAGATTCATGACTTCAAAATGCAACTTGCCAAGATAGAATATTTTTTGCAGACAAAGACGTCTGCTAACGACTATTTCAACAACAGCGGTGCCGACGGAGCGGCTTGCTGGATGCAAGTGTATTTTCTGATCGGTTCGGTATGCGTCGTGATAGCGGCGATAATTGTGACCGTCTGGTTTTTCCCCGGCAGCAAAAGCGGTGTTCATAGAACGGAATTTCTGACAGGCTGTTCTAGAAATGCATTGTGGAACGGCAAAAATGCCGCCTCTGCGCTTGTTTCGGTCGGAGTTGCCGCTTTGTTTATCGTAGCCATGCTCTTTTCTGCGTTTGCAGCTCCGCAAGGGCTACGGTTTCTCGTCGAAGACGATCTGACGACAAGCATATACAGCGTTTCTGTATACACGCAGTGGGCAATTCAATCTCTCGGACTTGTCGTGCTGGCAGTCATCTCGTCTGCCATGGCAAGCGTTGCCGTCTCTCTTTCGGGCGACACTTCAGTCGGAGTAGCGGTGCCGATAATCATCGTGCTAGTGTTCACGCTAGGATTGTTCTTTGCCTTCAATATGTTTCCCGAAAGCGGAGCTGACAATTTCACGTCGACGTTTATTCCTTTCCTAGGACTTATGATATTGTCTTTCAGATACGGGGTGACGAGTGCATATGTCGTAGCCATTGCTATTCATATTGTAATTGCAAGTATTTCTTACGGTATTTCTTTTGCTGTATTTGAGAGGAAATCACTGTGAACAAAGGTGTTAAAGGAGTTTTCAGGGCAGAAAGCAGATTGTTTACCACACCTTTTTCTTTGTTCGTTTATTTTGCGACAGCGATATTCATTCTTTTGGCTATGTTTTATATAGCGTCGAATTCGTTCGTTACCCAAAAGAATCCCGACGCAGACCCGCTTTTATATCAACAAAGGCTCGAAGAAATAGAACGAGAATTGGAGATTTTGCACGACCCTTCCCTTTCAAATGAACCAGTTATCAATTATGAAGGTCAAGAAGAAAAACTCTTGGCAGAAAAAAAAACTTATTTTACAATATCTTAAAACAGGAACAAGTGAAGCAGATTATGTCGAGGTGTTTACAAATTGGTATTACATTGACGATGGCCTTGCAAAAGCCCAATACAAAGGTCAGTCAGCTTTATGCGGTGCTCTGAACGCTTATCCTGTGCTGGCTCTTAGTATTGCCGTCGTTTGTTTAACGCGTGGAATTTGGAGAGTTTATAGTTTGACTAAGGGTGCAGGCTCAAAAATTAAATTGCTTTGCGACTGTTCCAGAAAACAGTTGCTTTCTGGAGGAATGCTGTTCGACGGTTGCGTATTAGGTATTATGCTTACTGTACTGTCGGCAATTCGCACGGTTTTTGCTTTTACAGGAAGCGCAAAATGGTTTTACATGTCGGACGGCACAAACGTGATTTTCGGCAATGCTCACGAATTGCTATTCTCTCAATTTATTGCAATATTTATACTAAGTGCAACATGTTATTGTATAGGAATATTCTTTACAGTTTTGGGAAAAGGAAACTTCTATATTGGCTCTATCCTTTCGTTAATTTTAACCGGATCGATTGTTATAATAGGCGTTATCGTTCAGTATTGCACGAAAGACAATATTTCATGGCTACTAACAATGCCTGTTTTAGGTGTATCATTTTGTTTTAGCGGCTTTAGATATTTTATTTATTATATTAACATTATACTTTGCATTATAATTGTTATTTGCACCTTTTATACTGTTTATAAAAAAATGCGTAGCAATACAATTGACTTATAATTAACAACATATGTTTCAGTCTCCGTAACTGCTGAATATGCCTTCGATATCCTGTATGAACA
>CALWHB010000066.1 GCA_944380275.1 uncultured Christensenellaceae bacterium
ATTGCGCCGCAAGTAAGTCAGCGCAATGCCGCGCCCAACTGACTCGTCAATTTTGTCAATATTCTCTCGACTTTTGCGCTGACTTCCTCATCCGTCAAAGTCCTGTCGTTGAGTCTGAATACCATATTTACGGCAACGCTCTTTTTGCCTGCGCCTATAGCGTCGCTGCGGTAAATATCGAATATTCTCGCGCTTTTCATCATTGAGCCGCCCGCGCTCGTAACGCATGAAAGCAACTCCGCTGCAGTTACGTTTTCGTCAACAGTAACAGCAATATCTCTTTCTACGGGCGGATATTTGCCGATTTCTTCAAATTTATAGCACTTTTTGCGGTATTTCTCTATGCTTGCAAGGTCAATCTCTGCGATATAAAGCCTGTCTTTTACGTCAAGAGCGGCGGAAACGGACGGATGTACTTCGCCTACGTAACCTATGCTTACTTTTCCTATATAAAGTTCCGCACTTCTGCCGCTGTGCAGATAAGGACGTTCTGAACGTTTATACGTTACGTTAAGACCGAATTTGTAAGCAATAAGCTTTACGACCTCGTTTACCGTATAATAATTTTCGTCCTTGCCGTACGCGCCGATTATAAGATGCTCTTTTTCTTCGGGCTGCTTGTCAACAGGCACGCTTTCGGGGATATATACGTTTGCTACCTCAAAGAAACGCGCACCTTTCACACTCTTAAGCACGTTGGACGCAAGCACTCCCAGCATACTGTAAGCAAGCGACGTTCTCATAACCGAAACGTCTTCTCCGAGAGGATTCAGAATTGTTACGCATTTTCTCGCCGGGTCATCCTCTGCAAGCCTCAATACGTCAAAACTCTTAGGCGACGTAAAAGAATACGTAAGCGTTTCGCTATATCCGTTATTTACGCATATATTTTTTACCGTATCGACCGCCTTCTGTTCTTCAGTCTTTCCTCCGACTGTCTGTTTGCCTTTGTCCATCAGAGTTTCAGTGATATTGTCGTATCCGTAAAGTCTGATTATCTCTTCAGCAAGGTCATTGGCATTTTCTATATCGTCGCGGAAAAGCGGAGCTTTGCATACGAGAGTGTCGCCTTCAAGCACGGTTTCAATCTGAAGGCTGTTGAGAAGGCCGACCATTTTGTCGCGAGGTACCACAATGCCAAGTATATCGTCTATTTTAGTTGCCTCTACACGTATGGTCTTTTGCGAAAGGTCAGCACTGCAGCAATCAACGACGCCTTTTGCGATTTTGCCGTAACCGTATTTATATACGAGAGTCAGAGCGCGCATAAGTCCCAATCTCTGGCTTTCGAGGTCGATTCCTCTCTCGTATCTGAAAGAAGAGTCTGAGTGCAGATTGAGCGTTCTTGCGGTACGTCTTATATTATCTCTCGCAAATTTTGCACTTTCGAATATAATGTCTTTTGTGTTTTCGTCCACGCAGCTGTTATTACCGCCCATTACGCCGCCTATAGCACAGGGTTTATCGCTGTCGCATATAGCCAGCATAGTGTCGTTTAGCGTATATTCTTTATTGTCGAGCGCGACTATTTTTTCGCCGTTCTTTGCACGCCTTGCAACTATCGTCGAATTCGCAAGCTTGTCTGCATCGAACGCGTGCATAGGCTGACCAATCTCAATCAACACATAGTTCGTGATGTCAACAAAGTTGGTTATCGGACGCAGACCGACGCTTTTGAGCCTTTTCTGAATAATCTCGGCAGAGGGACAAATCTTTATGTCGCGTACGGCTGCCGCCATATATCTGGGGCAAAGGTCTTGGTCTTCAACCTTTACATTGACATAATTACTTACATCGTCTGCCTCACACTCAAAGCTGATTTCAGGCATTTTGAGCGGTTTTTCGAGAACGGTCGCAATTTCCCTTGCGATGCCGAGAACGCTGTTGCAATCGCTCCTGTTTGCCGTTACGCCTATATCGAGAACCACGTCGTCGTTGCCGAGAACTACGTTCATATCTGTACCGAGAGGATATTTCTCCCCGTTCATAATCAGAATACCGTAAACGCCCGCGCCTTTGTATTCGGCCTCTGTCAGTTTCAGCTCTTCTCCCGAACACAACATACCACACGATTCTACGCCGCGTAATTTGCCTTTTTTGATAACTTGTCCTGTGGGCAGCAGCGAGTTGTCCATAGCGACGGGAACAAGGTCGCCTTCTGCAACGTTCTGTGCGCCGGTTACTATCTGCACCGTGTCCTTTGCGCCGACGTCAATCGCGCAAATCTGCAATTTGTCCGCATCGGGATGTTTTGTAAGTTTTACTATTTTACCGAGGACGACGTTTTTCATTTCTGCCGCTTTGTCGATAATCTCTTCGACTTCAAATCCGGCGGAAACAAGCTTGTCCGCAAGCGTTTTTACGTCCACGTCTATATCTACGAAATCTTTAAGCCAATTCAAAGATACTTTCATAATTCACCTCTCTTATCTGAAACTTCTGAGGAATCTGGCGTCGTTTTCAAACAGAATTCTCATATCGGGTATACCGTATTTTATCATAGCAATACGTTCGATACCCATGCCGAAAGCGAAACCGCTGTATTCGTTGCTGTCTATACCGCAATTTTCAAGAACTTTGGGATTGACAATTCCCGCGCCGAGAACTTCAATCCAACCGGTACCTTTACACAGACGGCAACCCTTGCCGTGGCAGACGGAACAAGTTACGTCAACCTCAACGCTGGGTTCGGTAAACGGGAAATAAGACGGACGGAATCTTGTCTTTGTATTCTTATCGAAAAGCTCTTTGGCAAACATTGAGAGTATGCCTTTGAGGTCGCAAAGAGTTATATGCTTGTCCACGACAAGTCCTTCAATCTGCTGAAACATAGGGCTGTGAGTCGCGTCATCGTCCGGACGGTAAACCTTGCCTGGAACGACAATTCTTATAGGCGGTTTCTTGTCAAGCATAGTTCTCACCTGCACGGGAGAAGTATGCGTTCTAAGCAGCATTTCGTCCCCCAGGTAGAAGGTATCCTGCATATCCCTTGCAGGATGGTCCTTTGGTATATTCAACGCCTGAAAGTTGAAGAAATCGAGTTCTACTTCAGGTCCCTGCGCTACTGAAAAGCCGAGTGAAGTAAATATATCGACTATCTCGTTTTTTACAAGTGTGCAAGGATGCAGACTTCCCAGCCTGACCTCATCCGGTTCATAAGTTATATCTATGCTCTCTTTGAGCATTTTTTCTTCAGCTTCTTTTGCTTTGAGCGTCTTTTCCTTGCTCTCAGCGGCACTTGTTATCGCGTCCCTCGCCTCGTTGACGTATCCGCCGATAACCGGTCTTTGTTCTGCAGGCACGTCTTTCATGCCTCTCAAAAGCGCGGTTAGCTCACCGCTTTTACCCAGGTATCTGACTTTGACTTTGCCCAAATCGGCAATGTTTTTGCAGTCTTCGACAGCCTGAAGAGCCTCGCGCATAAGGATTTCGATTTTCTCTTTCATAAGTCCTCCGTATAAAAAAAGAACGTCCCCGTTATTAGGGCGTTCTCACGCTGTACCACCTAAATTCGTCTGCGATAACCGACAGACCTCATTGCGGCTATAACGCGCCACCGCAGTCCTCTACTTTATTCAAAGACCGAGCATAACGGGCGAATTCCCCTGACGCAAACCGAATCGTCCTTTCAGCGTATCGGACGAAATCTCTGTCGGCAGCTTTACAAGGCACGTTCCCGTGTCGCAGCTTTTATTTTATTTTACAATAAAAACCTCTTTACGGCAACTGTTTTGCGGTCGAAATATCGAAAACTCCTTGATTTTGAAGATAAAATTCAGGCACGTCGCCGACTATCACATTTTCGCAAAGCAGTAACGAACTCTCACAAAACACGTCTTTTGCATAAAGAGGCAGTACGACGTTTGCAGTCGCCACAATATCTATGTAAAGGCTGTGTCTGACCTGATTTATGCCCACTGTCTGAAAGTCGGAACGAAAATTGCACTCTGCTATTCCTACGGTTTCCACTTCTACTTTTACGTCCTTTCCTCTGTCGCCCAAAAGCAAAATACCGCTGAAAGCCCCCAGAGGAACGTCCACGCCGTCCACGGCAATTGCCTGCATTTCGTCAAGAACGACTGTGCTGATATAACTCATAACATTGTTTACTCTGAGCATATCAACGCTTATCAGATTGATTTCCCCGGCGGAATTATACTTTATGTTTACAAAATCGGAATATCCCAACGAAGTCATTTCGTCTACGGTTTTCTGATAAGCGTTATTAAGCGCACGCACGCTCTCTCCTCGTATGGAATAATATGCCTTATCCGTTACGAGAGGAACGATATTAGAACGCGCGTAAACCCCTGCGGCAACGATAATAGCTACAGCCAGCAACGCAATTACTGTTCTTTTTATCCTCTTTTTTCTTTTTATGCAACGCACCATGTTATATTCTATGCCGCTTACGCATACAGAGATACCGTAAAAAATACAATATAAAAGCAAGAAACCCGTAAAAAACGGGTTTTGGCAATGATTAACATAATATCTTAAAAAAATTCAGGTGCTTTTGGGTTTTGACTTAGAAATCAATGCGATAAGAAAACCGAACGCTATCGCTGCCGACAAG
>CALWHB010000067.1 GCA_944380275.1 uncultured Christensenellaceae bacterium
CGTAAGAGCTTTGCGACACACCCGCACTATGTCTTTTCTGCGTACAAAGTTTTTGTCGCAATCCCCCGGTGGAGTCAGCAAACAGTTTAAAAGCGAACCCTTTTCTGATTGAAAAGGATTAGTTCTTACTTTATAATTTAAGTATAATATAATCAAAAGGAAAATTTAAAATGGACAAAAATTTAGAAAAAAACATAAAACACGTATTTAATAATTTTTTTACCGAAAAAGAAATTGAAAAAATGTTATGCAATATAAATGGATTATCTCATCCTTTTTACGATATAGTGAACCCCTATTATTATGACAGCAGTAATAATATTGATTTCACCAGGGAAAATGTAAGATTTGCTTTTAATTCTATTATGGCTAAAAACCCGGAGTGGCTAAGAAAAATAAAACAAAATTTAATTTATAACACCGATTATTCCCATCCTTCGTCAGCTTTTGGCGAACTAAGATGTTATGGCTATTTATTGGATGCATTTACAAGATATAATGTAAATCCGATAGCTAAATCTTCTACTCCTACTCCCGATTTCCGTATCACTAATAATAACGAGATTGTTGATGTAGAAGTCAATACGCCTCAAATAAACGGAGATGAACAAAAAGCACTTGAACATAATAATCAACAAAAAAACATTACAAAAGATAAAATTTGTATTAGCGAACACGTAATTATTCCGTTTGGCAGAAAAAATGCCAAATGCACAACGGAAAATGTCATCCATAAAATCTCTTCAATAAAAGGAGATGAAACTCAATTCAGTAAAAAAAATTGTTCGATATTATGGGTAGACTTACAAAATTCATATATGAATTCTATAAATGACAGATGTTTCTCATCTTGCCCGATTTTCACCGGAATAGGTACCAGCAGTAAGGAAGATTATTTCTCAAACGAATTATGGTATGCAACATACGCCTCAAAAGGTACTCCGATTTTTGAGAGCGTAAATTTGAACGAAGGTATTCCTGTTAAAGAATTGCCCAAAATGACTTTCAATGGCAGGTTTTGCAAAAAACGCAAATCCATTGTCGACGCAATTGTTTTTTCATTACCACAAAATACGGTAATCTATGAAAACCCTTATGCAAAACATAAAATGCCGAAATGGTTTATTGAAACATTTCAAAACGTGCGAAGGTTCAGTTATCAAGGGTCTAAATTAAATTTCCCGGATAATATTTTGCGCAAACAATTGCGTATTGACAGAAAAATTATTGCATCATTGAGCAAAAAAGAATTGAAACACTGGTAAAAAAACTGTGTTCGCCTTTATCTTCAATAAATCGTAATAGGATTTTTGCCGCATTTCCATAAAAAATCCTGACGTTTGCATAAACAAATAAATTCTTACGTCTAATCTGTAACGCAAAACGCAAAAACATCATACTATGTAATGTACTAAAGATAACGCTACCTTTCAGTCATAAATATCCTCTACCCGGCAAAAGCTAAAAATGCGGGGGGCATATGCTCCCCGTAAGATTTTTTATAAAGGCGCAACCTCAACTTTACAAATCATGCGTGCGCGCTCTTCAAGTTTTTTCTGTCCCTTTTCGTCCCCGCTTTTTACATATAGCAGCGTATCGGAAGAAAAACAATCTGACGGTGCCACTCTCGAAAGCTGTCTGACGACCCCTCCGATTCCGCTGACGACTTTGAATTTATAACGTTTTGACAAATACTCTTCTAAAAACGCATAATGAGTGCATCCTGTAACGACAGCCCCTATCCCTTCAACGGGTAACGGCACGATTATTTTGTCAAGCAGTTTGCATGCCTCCGAAATATCCGGATAGTCGCGTTCTGTCAGATATGCCAGTCCCGTACAGTCAGGAGTATATACCCTTTTTTCGCCGCTCGCCATCAGCAACCTTCTGAAACGAGTCTGTGCAAGTGTGAGCGGAGTTGCGAGAACGAGAATATCCTTGTCAAAACAAAGCGCGGGTTTAACTGCTGGTTCAGTACCCACAAAAATGAGATTGGGAAACTTCTCTCTCAACCCGTCTATACAGACTGCCGTTGCCGTATTGCACGCAAGCACTATTACCTTTGCACCCAGACAAGCAAGCTTTTCTACTACTTTTGAAATATGATTCTTAAGCACACTTTCCGTCAACGCGCCGTACGGCATATAATCCGTATCTGCATAATATAAAAATTCTCCGCTCTTTTTTTTAAATACTTTCGCAACGACGGACAGTCCGCCTATTCCGCTGTCTATAAACGCGATTTTCATACTATTATCTATGCTCGCGGTGCAGACTTATTCCTCGAAAAACGCGATAAGACCGCTTTTGCGATGACCTTTGCGCATCTGTCAGCCGTTTCGTCAACGTTATACGGCACGTAATGTCCGTCGGCAGAATATCCGCACAAGTCGCAAGCGGAAATAATAAAAGGCACCCCAACGGCGATAAATCTCGTCTTAAGCACTGCAGAATCCATATATCCGCCTTTGCCCACTCCTCCGCCGGGACTGAGCGAACTGTCTGTAAACTGAAAGCAACTGCCCAGCCTTTCCGGTTTTGCGGTCGCAAGCGCGTCCACGGCAATAACGTAATCGGGAGAAAATTCCTGCGCCACTGCCTTAACGAGCCTAACGGAATCAAGATTTGTAAGCGCGCCTACGTCGGGAGCAAAAACGCTTATTTTGTCGCCGGTACCCATTTTTTTCAGATATTCGACCACCTTTTTGCCCAGTGCGTCTGCGGCAACGTCACCGTTGCCCATACCCACAACAAGTACCCGTTTGTTGCGTTTTGTAAGTGCAGAAAAAGCGTATTTTACCGCCCTTTCCTCATCTGCCTTGTCATTTGTCTGCACGGTAATATAATTGCCTGCCTTTCTGCCGACTGCGCGCGCCTGCCTTTCTCCCAGTTTGCGTACATCGAAAATCGCGCCGAATTTTTCAAAACTTCTGCCCTTTACAGCACCGCAGTCTGCCGCCTCAATTATCAGATTGTCCATAACGCCTCCGTTCTGCTTAACGTACGCGGTTTTTGCGGTTTTATTACAATACCGTTTTCTCACGCACCCGTGTGTTTCTTTCTGTTTGATTATTGCCTTTTTAAGCGCGAGTTAAAAATCTTGCAAAAAAAGTCGTAAATTTGTTGAATTTTTATTGCTTTATCAAAATTGTTGTGATAGAATAATTTAGCAAATACGAAAATGGAGGGAAACTATGCCTAACATTAAGTCCCAGAAAAAAAGAGTTTTGATTACGAAGAAGGAGAACGCTATCAATTCCGCTAAGCGCACCCGCGTACGCAACAGCATCAAGAAGTTCGACGCAGCAGTTGCTGAAAAGAACGTTGAGCTTGCTACCGAATTGCTCAAAGAGGCGGTATCTCTTCTCGACCGTGCAAGACTGGACGGCGTATATCATGCAAATACTGTCAGCAGATACGTCGGCAGACTTTCTAAGAAGTTGGACGACCTTAAGAAAGCCGAGTAACAAAACAAGTAAAACGCGAGCCGCGGATTTTCCGCGGCTTTTTTTATTTTTCAAGACTGTCGTTTACTTGCAGAACGCCGCTCGCCTTTTCCCTTTTTACTACCGACGTTCCTGCCTGCATTGACGCGCATAACCCTGACGATGCGTATGCGACGCATTGAGCCTGAGTCCCCGACTGCACAAAAAAAGAGAAGTCAACGCTTCTCTTTTTTATCTATCCGCTAAGCGGCGTTATTTTTCTTGAGATCTTGTCAGACCTTCGTGCGGTTTGTGCTTTTCTTCGCTGCCCTCTTTAACGCTCGGCTTGCCGCCGCAACCCGAACTGTGCGGACATCCCGCGCAACCGCAGCAACCCGAACAGCCGCCTTTGCCTTTTGCCTTGCGCACTATTGCCGCTGCCGTCACTCCGACGACGATAAGCACGGCTATTACGATTATCGTTATCTCAACAGCTCCCATGTCATTCTTTCCTCTTTTTTTCAAATAATTTTTTTATTCCGCCAAAGTTCAGCTTGCCTTTGTTGTAGAGCACGACTACCGCGATGACCGTTGCCCACAAAGCCGCCCAGATAAAAGCCGTCCACCACCACTCTCCGATAAGATATATCATAGACGACACGACGTAAGAGGTCGCTATCCAGAACAGCAGCGTGAAGTTGAATTGCTTTTTGCCCGATATTTCCGCCTTGGCGGTAGCGACTGCCGCAAAACACGGGATCGTCAGCATATTGAACGCGATGAACGCTATCAGCGCAGGCACTCCTATCCCCGTCGCACTTATCATCTGCGCCACCGAATCCACTCCGCCGAGCGCCTCGTCCGCGACGAAGCTGCCCGAAATGCACGCCGCGAGTGTTCCGAAAGTCGCGATGACGTTTTCTTTCGCGATAAGACCCGTTACCGCCGCTACCACGAACACCCAGCCCCACTCGCCGAGCTGAGAGCCGAATCCGAGCGGTGTGAGAAGCGGTTGCACGAGCATGCCTACTCCTGCGAGAATGCTCTC
>CALWHB010000068.1 GCA_944380275.1 uncultured Christensenellaceae bacterium
TCCCGCGATATTGGACACGTATATCCTGTCCACAACGTTATATGCAAAACTTATCAGCTGAGCTACAACCGCAGGAACAATCAATTTTATTACGACGGAAAGTATCTTTCCTTCTTTAAATTGCGCTGTTATGTCTTTCATTTTTCCGCCTGTCCGTAGATTCGACAAATTATATCATACGTCTTACTTTAAGTCAATTATATAACCCCGCTGCGTAAAATGAAAAACCACCCCTTCCCCTGCATTAATCGTCGCGTAAAGACATTGTTGACAGTTAATTCCAAATAAAAACGACGGAGCTGCACAGCTCCGCCTTCATAAAATAAATATCCGTTTCACTCACGTAAAAAAGCCAAAAATCATCGGCAGGATTTATTGTAAACCCAGCACAAACTTATTGATAACAAAAGCCACGCCGTCCTCGTCGTTGGACGGAGCTATATAATCAGCATGGCTTTTCACCTCGTCGTTTCCGTTGTCGAGAACGACCCCCATGCCTGCAAAATCTATCATCGGTATGTCGTTCATACCGTCGCCCAAAGCAATTATTTCTTCTTTTTTTATTTTGCAGTAATCGCAGATAAACTGCAAAGCAGCAGCCTTGGACACTTTGCTGCTGAAAAATTCGAGAAAATAAGGTCTTGACGTGCAATAAGTAACACTTTCGGGAACCACTCCTTTACACTTTTCTATCAATTCCGGCATCCTTTCTTCACTGTCAAACCAAAGTATTTTTGTTATTTTACCGGGAATATCTTCTATGGAATTTATTATGCTTACAGGCGTACCGGAAATACTTCTGTACTTTTCTGCTCTTTGGTTGTTCTTATTAACGTAAAGACAATTTTCAGACCATACGCATACCGTAACGTCGAGAGCCTGTCCCAGGTCCCACACAATTTTTCCGTCGTCGTATTCGAGAGTCTTGCTGAAAAGAATTTCTTTTGTATTTGCGTCCACAATCATGCCGCCGTTGTAAGTAATCATCGGTCCGTGTAATTGCATTGTCTGAATAAATTTTTCTATCCCCTGAATAGGTCTACCCGTTGAAAGCGCAAATATGCATCCTTTTTCAACAACGGCTTTTACCGCCCTTATCGTTTTTTCTGAAAGTTCACCGCTGTTTTTAAGCAAAGTACCGTCAATGTCGCAAGCAATAAATTTATACATTTTCTTCTCCTATAAATTTTTTATAAAACCGTTAACGAAATTTATCCAGTTTCTTATATCGGCATTATCCATATGTTCGAGAGATTCAAATTCGTCTTTTTTGCCTGAAATCATATTTTCAAACATTAAAATTTCATTACGTTCTATATAAGCGTCAATTTTAAGCGCGTTTTCTTTTGCAATTTTCAAATGCTCGTCAAGAAGACCTCTCTCGTTGAGCAAAAGCAGTCCGAGGCAATAATAAAATTCCAACTGCGACTTATCGTATTTGCTCAGTGCAAACTTGCGTGCGTATTCGTACGTAGAGTGCAACCCTTCAAGTTTTCCGTCAAGAATATCCGCAAACATACCGACGTAAAGATATCTTACATAATATCTGTCGTAAGAGTGCAATTTGTTGTATATATCTCCTGCATGTCCCAGATGTTTGCGCGCAAGGTCGGTATTCTTTTGCCAGACAAGGGAAAGCGCAACTTCTCTCTCAAACGCCGCAACGTACAGCGTCAACATTTTGATATAATCGTCTGATTTCGCGTTTTTGAGAGAATCCTCAAGCAGTGAAACAGCTTTGCACAGATATTTGTACGCCTCTCCCCACTCTTTTCTGTGATAAAGTATTTTGCCTATCGTCTGATGTGCCAGTGCCAACTCATAAAAATCATGCTCGTTCTCATAAATATCGCACACCTTCCTGCTGTGAACAAGCGCGGAGTCAAAATCAACCAACTTTCTGTATGATAAGGCTATTTCGTTTTCAAGCTCACACAGATAAGTAGTCATATTTCCTCCGGCAAGATATTTTTCACATTGCGAGGTAGCAAGTTCTATCGTCCTTTCGTAATCTTCGTTTATATATAGATAATTTACGCACCCGGTAGTAATAACTATATCGTTCTTTGCAAGATAATCGTCTATTACCTCGTCAAATCCCATATCCTTAAGTGCAAAATAAAGCGCAGCATTATACAGATAACGTCTGTTGTTTTTAAACATATTGATAAAACACGGCGAAAGCAAAACACTTCTGCTTTTTGCTTTATCATATTTATAGAGTTCTCCGAGTTCTTCAATATAACCTCTTATTGCCGTATCCTGACTGATTAAAGCTATACGCGACGCAAGATAATCTGCGTCGGTTAAAACTTCTGTCGCAGCGTCTGTTTCACCCGCATAAATCAGATGTTTTGACAGATATTTTGTAGCGTATTCGTCGCTTGCGTGCTGTTTGTATCTCGCATAGTACCAGTCTGCTATCCTCTTGTTTCCTATTTTAGAGCTGACGCCGTAACCGCCGCTCAACGACCTGTCGCGCAGCCAGTCAACAAGACTTTTGTGTATAGGTTCAATATGTCTGTTGACAGTGGGGAACAATACTGTGATGTAATCGTACAACTCTTCTGCATCATAATCGTCCAGTCCTATTATTTCTGCAACAGTATCTATATCTATCGGTTCAAGGCAATAACACAACACTTCCATAAGAGGTCTGACAATCCTACGATAATCGTATTTTCCTCCATCGGGGAACAGCCTTGCAAAATATTCGGCATATATACTTATCATGCCCACGGGGAAATTGTCAATATTACTCAGTGAAAGTGTGTTGTTCTGTATAGCCTTCACGATTTCAACTGCATACAAAAACGTTCCCTCCGATTTACCGAGTATCTTTTTTATTATCTGCTCATATTCTTCATCGTTCGTCTTATAATCTTTCAGATTTTCGTACAGATAACCGTATACATCTTCAAGATTTTCGTTGGAATCGTTCTTGATTACGAAGGGGTTGAGATGTTGCAGATTTCTCGTAATATTGTATTCAGGTCGCGTTGTTACGACAAACTTAAGCCATGACGGAGTTTTGTCAAACTCCTTTCCTATAAGATTGACAAGTTCGTTCTTCATGCCGTTCGTCGCCTCATCGAGTGCGTCGATTATCAGCACGTATTTCTTGTCGTCAACCTTTATCTTTGACAAAGGTTCAATGAACAGGTATTCAAAAAGTCTGCTCGTACTCTTTTCATACAGTTTGTCCAAATCTGCAAGTTTAAGCAATTCCTCTTTGTATCGCGGTATCTGGGTGCTGAGGTGAAAAGCAAGCGACGTAATCGCTCTTTTAGGGTCAGCTCTCTCACTGTTATTGTACTTGCAGAAATGTATGCCCGTTACGTTTGAACTGTATTCGCATAACTTGCTTACGAACGCAGATTTTCCGCTACCAGCCTGTCCTACTATGCACAACACGCGAGAGTTATCTTCTTTAAGCCAGTTGTCGTATATGTCGAACAACCATTTTCTGCCGTAAAAATTTTTGTTGGAAGACAAGAAGGACTCGTTGTCAAGAGGCTTTAGCATATCTATAAGATAGTTTCGGGTATCGTTGAAAGCTATTTCCTTCATACCTTTGACTATCTGGACGATTTCTTCAACGCATTTATTCACCTTGTTTTCGTTTATAGAACCGTCGCTGTTGAGATAATCTCCCATATCTATCCATTGAAGTCTTGCTATCGATATGGGCGGTGTAATGTTCTGAACCTTTATGGGCAAAATGCTTTTTCCGAAATTTCTCGCATAACAGATTTCGTCATGACAATATCCGTCAGGACGACGCATGGCGTGTTCCGTAATGAATACTATAACATATTTTGAAGTCTTTATCCCGTCTTCGATTTTTGTTTCCCACTCTGAAGAGCCGTACAGGCAATCGTAATCCACCCACACTTTTATTTCGGGATAATCGTCAAGTTTTTTGCTGATTTCCTTAACCAAGCGTTCGTGGTCATCGTGTCCGTAACTTACAAAAACGGTTTGCTCGTTGCTCTGACCGAATTCAGCGCCGCAATCTTCGCAAATATAACAATTTTTCTTTTTGCTGAAATAAATATTAGCGGAATTGCATTTTAAACAATTCATTTTCAAACTTATTCCCCTTTTATTTAACAGAATTATACGCAAACATTATATCACAAGGCTTTACTCTTTTCAAGCGTCTTGCAAACTACCGTCTTTTCTGTCAGATGCAAAATCTCTATGCTCTTCGCCGCACCCTGTTATGACGGGGTTCTTTTATCCATCGCCTCTCCATGCATAAAGTCCCGTATGAACTTTTGTGTTCTAACGGGACTTTTTGTGGCGGAGGCGGAGGCAGGT
>CALWHB010000069.1 GCA_944380275.1 uncultured Christensenellaceae bacterium
ATAAAATGCAATTAATAACTTGACTTATTGCAGCAGTTCTCTTTGAATTTTATTTTTGCAAAGCAAAAACCCCCGGTAACAGCACTTTAAAGATAAAAAACTATTTTTGTCTGTTTATTTCAGAGAAAAAGTAAAGAAAATGACTTTGACAAGCTAAACACTATATGCATTTATTTTGCTGACGTTCACATTATAATCCCGTCAGAAATTTTAAGTGTTCTGTCAAAACGCGCTGCGAGAGCGGCATCGTGCGTAACCATTATTACAGTCTTGCCTTCTTTTTGCAAGCCGAGCAACAAACCCACGATTTCGTTTGCTGTGGTGCGGTCAAGCGCGCTTGTGGGTTCGTCTGCAAGGATTAACTGCGGGTCGCAGATAAGCGCGCGGGCAATGGCTACCCTCTGTTTTTGTCCGCCTGAAAGCTGAGTTATCCTGCGTTTTAGCAGTTCTGCTATGCCAAGTTTTTCTGCAATCTCTTTTACTATGCGTTTTGCGTCTTTGACTTTACTTTGAGTAAAGTAAAGAGGCAGACGGATATTGTATTCTGCGGTTTCTGTATCCAGCAATCCGAAATCCTGTAAAGCAAAACCTATTTTTTCGTTGCGGAATTTTGCTTTTTCTGCGGAAGACATTGCAAACACGTCTACCCCGTCGACCGTATAACTGCCTTCTGTCGGGATGTCGAGCGTCCCCATGATATTCAGAAGTGTGGATTTACCGCTGCCCGAAACGCCCATGACAGCTACAGACTCACCCTTCTCTATATATAAATCCACGCCTCTGAGCGCAGCAACCTCGTTGGATTTACCCTTGTTGAAAATTTTGGTTACCCCTCTCATTTCGATATAACTCATAATGTTTTCTCCTTGATTCCTTCAATAGGTTCGGTTTTTCCCAAAGCGGTAAGAAACGGTGCTTTTACAGAGATATACAGCACCGCTACGATTGCAGCGGAAATCGCAAAGCCGCTCATACCGTTTACTCCCGGCAACATGCCGGTACCTGCCGCAATTGCGGCAAAAGCAGCTCCTGCAATCAACGCAAACGCAAGCACCAGCGCATCCTTGACAGCCTCACACACGATTGCGTTTTTCCTCGAAAGACCGCACGCAAAAGCAATAGCGTTTTCACGTCTTTGTCTGCCGAACATAATTGCAGATGCCGTAAGAGCGGTGGACGCTGCAAGCAGCATTACCGAAACGCATAGCATCAGCATGACGTTGCGCGTATTAATCTGCTGTGCATAATATTGGTCATAGTCATCGGCAACGCTTTCAGTAATGCGTATACCCGCCTTCATAAACGCCTCTTTGTCATTGCCCGGCATATCCAGTATGAAGGCATTGAAAACACTTGCGTCGAGAAAGCTCAAATCGCCGTCTTCCGCAAGCACGGTAATCATGCCGTCATCCGCACTCATATTGCTTTTCATAAGTGTTCCGTCATAGCCTATCCCGATGCCGGTAGAAGAAAAGTCGTTGACTCCCACGATTATTACTTCAAGAGGAAAATATTGTTTTCCTATGCGGTATTCAATCGTGATAACGTCGCCTGCCTTACACCCCTTTGCCTCGCAAAATATATCGTCGGCAACAGCCTGCCTGACGCCGTTCCTGAAAGCGGAAGAAGTGTCGAACCACTCTCCGTCTTCAAGCCGATATGACATAAGAGATGCAACCGTCGTCTGAACTATCTGTCCTTCCCACGCCGTTTCGAATATCACGTTTTTAAGCGTCAGCGGATATATAAAAGAATATCCCTTTCCTTCGCATATTTCTAAAATCTCTTCGTTTGTTTGCTTTTCGCCGTAAACGCCGGACACAACGGATAGCCTTTCGTACTCGGACGGATATTCGGCTATGGCGTCCTGCGCAGTTGCAAGCATTTCAAATCCTATTGCGCCGAAAATCAGTGCAACGGTCATTTCGAGAAACAACAGAAAATTTATAAAGGCGTGTCGTCTGAGCTTGCTGCCGAGATATGACGCGATACTTCTTTTCATAACGCTACCCCCTGTCGCAAGGCTGCGCTACAGCCCTTTTTATTACAGAATACAACCCGAAAGCCAACACAACCGCAAGGTTGGCTGCAACAATCATCAATACGTCCGCCACTCCCAGCATAAACGCTTGTTTGCCGAAATAACCGAGAGCTGAACATATCCCTACGCAAGAAAGACACCCGACCGCTATTCCCGGAACGGAAAACAGGAATTGCTCTGCAAATACCGCCGCCGCGATATCTCCGTTGGTTGCCCCGAGCATTTTTGCGACCGCGTATTTGTAAGCAGACCTCCGCGCTATGTATTCGCAGTCTATCAGAGTGCAAAGCGCGCCCAGTACTATTGAAAGCACAAAGAATATGAACATGAAATATTCGCCTTTGTAAGAAGAGAGCATCGCCGCGCCGAAAACGGCTTTTTCGTCTTCTGTCAGCACTCTTTCAGGTATAAAAGCAAGCAAAGTCGCGTTGTCTGTTTCTACAAGCCGCGCTCCGCTCAATCTTGCAGTCAAAGGCAGCGTAACTTCAGCGGCATCTGTACCCACCACCGTTAACGTCGTGCCGTAAGCGACTATCGTGTCGCCGGATTTCAAGCCGCAATCGTCCGCTATATAGCGCGGCAGCAATACGATGTCGGACAAATTCTGTGCTGAATATTCGTCAAACAATCCGTCGCGCCAGCTTATTGTTACGAGAGGTCCGAGAATTTCGTCAGAGTCACCGTTTTCGTCGCACACGAAAAAAGTTGCTTTGTCGAGCACGACAGAATCCTCTCTCGACGAGTAAGAATCGAGCGACGCCGCAACGCCCAGCATTTCAGCCATCTGATTATATGTCGGCCACTCGCCTTCTTTTGCCATTACGACGTAAGAAGGCACGTTCATACGCATAACGTCGCCCACCTCGACACGCATAATGCCGTATGTCAGCGTAGAAACAAAACTTCCCACGATTGTGGACATCACGATTAAAACTATCGTCAAAGGATGACGTTTGATAGTTTCTGCAAGATAAGAAAATACGAAACAAAGTTTTTTCAACGCACTTTCTCCTTTGTTGATTTTAATACCCGTGTTTAACAGGACGTTATACAGAACGCGCCTGTATCAGGTCATATTTGTCTGCCACGATAACGGCTTAAAGAGATTTCGTTATATCTCTATGGCTAAATTGTAACACAGAATAAACAGTTTAAAATGTACAATGTGCTTTACATTGAAGTAAATATTGTTTTACACCCTGAACAGCTCAAAAGAGCTATGTCTGTTTTTATGTTGCCAAACATCGGAGCGCAAAACATTTTATTGGATATAAGGAAAAAAGTAACTGAAAAAAGCGATTGCAAATCACTCAATTTTCCTTTTTAGCAATTTCTCTGCTCAACGGATGCTTTTTTGCATATATCAGACCTGCAATTATTCCTGTTACAGCTATAACGAACACTATTCCGACAAGCAACAGCACGTCAAAAGCACTTGAAATTCCGAAGGATACAGAAGAAATAAAAGATTTGTTACCCGTTGCCGCTAAAACAGGTACTATCAGTACAATCACAAATGCCGCAACGAACAGAACGCCCGTACAAAGCATGGCAAGCACAGCCGTTAATATTATTTTGCGGCGTCTTATCATATATTTTACTTCGTCATTTATATCAGACGTTTGCGACTTCATATCTTCCAGTTGAGCTTGCAGTCGTTTTATTTCTTCAACGGCAGCCGTCTTCTCGCAATTTATACCGTCGCAGGTTTGACTCGCTCCCGCGCCACAGTCGTTTTTTTTGCAAGGCATTGCGACGTTGTCCCCGTCTGTGCAAGACCGTGAACTCATTGCAAACTTTCCGAGCAATTGCTCCGGGTTTACATTAAAAAGGTCGCACAGCTGATAAATCAGTTCCGGAGAGGGCAAGTTCTTCCCTTTTTCCCAGTTGTTTAGAGTCTGGCGCGAAATCTGAAGTTTCCTCGCCGTTTCGGTAACGGTAAATCCTGCGTTTTCACGCAATTCTTTTATTTTTTCGCCGACCTCGTTTTTTTCCTTCATATTATAATTATAGGATAAAATGCTTTATCGGTCAATAAGCAAGTCCTGTCCGGCAGAAATAATTTCAATCCGGAACTAAAACTCTCGCCTTACAATCAACCCACATATTTATGTCAAACTGTCTTTTTTGACCGGAAAGCTGTGTACCTGAAACAGATACAATTAAGACAAAAAACATTTTCTCAAAAAACGATGTTTCTGTTACATAAAAAATCAGCGA
>CALWHB010000070.1 GCA_944380275.1 uncultured Christensenellaceae bacterium
CCGTCAAACCGATTATACCATTAATAAAATGTTTTAGCCACCTATTCTACATCTCAATTTGTCAACCGACGGTTGCGTAACAAAAATGCGTATCTTTTATTATTGAAAATCACACCAAAAAAGCCGTTTTCTTACGAACATACATATAATCTTCTTATGTGTGATATAAATGCTTACAAAATTACCATTTTATGATATACTATCAATATACGATACGGAGGTAACACAATGCAATACGATTACGTTATAGTCGGGAGCGGTTTATTCGGTTCTGTATTTGCAAGACAATTGACAGATGCGGGCTATAAATGCCTTGTTCTTGAAAAACGTCCTCATACCGGAGGCAATATATATTGCGAAAACATAGAGAACATAAATGTTCATAAATACGGGGCTCACATTTTCCATACAGACATCGAAAGAGTATGGAAATACGTTAATTCATACGTTACCTTCAACAGATATACAAATTGCCCCGTTGCAAACTATAAAGGCAAACTTTACAACATGCCTTTCAACATGAATACCTTTTACGCTTTGTGGGGCGTAACCACTCCTGCTGCCGCAATGGATAAAATCAAAAAGCAGCGCGACGAGGCAAATATAACAGAGCCTGAAAATCTTGAAGAAAAAGCTCTGTCTCTCGTAGGAAGAGATATTTATGAGAAACTTATAAAAGGATATACCGAAAAACAATGGGGACGCCCGGCGACCGAACTGCCTCCTTTTATCATAAGCCGTCTGCCTCTCAGATTTACTTTCGACAACAACTATTTCAACAGCAGGTATCAAGGCATCCCTGAAGGCGGCTACAACGTGCTGACAGACGCTTTGTTAAAAGGAATCGAGGTAAAGTGTAACGTCGATTATAATGATGACAGAGAATACTGGAACTCATTGTGCGATAAAGTATTGTATACAGGAGCAATAGATTCTCTTTATGATTATCGTCTGGGAAAACTTCAATACCGTTCTCTGCGTTTTGAGCAACAAATTCTCAACACACAGAATTATCAGGGCGTAGCCGTAATGAATTTTACCGACAGAGAAACTCCTTATACGAGAATAATCGAGCACAAACATTTTGAAAATGCCGTTTCAGACAAAACCGTCATTACTTACGAATACCCTGCAAACTGGACTCCGGGCGATGAACCGTACTACCCTGTAAACGACGCCGAAAATGACGGCTTGTACAAAAAATACGCACAGCTTGCCTCAAACGATAAAAAACTCATACTCGGAGGCAGACTTGGGCTTTATAAATACTACGATATGGATAAAATCATCGATGTTGCACTGACGACTGCTCAAAACGAAATTGAACGCAAATTAAGCGCGAACTGAATCCGCTGTTAAGTTATTTCTGTATTTCGCTATCGGCAGAATCGTTGTTTTCAGCAGAATCTCCGCCTTTGCCGACGGCATTTCCTTCATCAGCTATTCCATCAGAAGATATCTGTACGACGTCTTCTGATTTTTTTATTTCTCCGACATTTTCACTTTTCTTTCCCAAAACAGACCTGACTTTTGCCATTACCATAACGTACACATCGTTTTTAGATACAATCAAAGACAACAGATAAAGCACTCCGAAACAAGCCACGCTTATAAGCAAGCTCCATACAGTGCCAACTTTAAGGAATATTTTCAGGACAGTCAGGACGGGTATGGTCGTAATGACGATAGCTATAACTGTTTTGTAATTTATGCCTGTTATAAAATATTTTATATCTTTTCTGATGATAACTGCCTGATAAATCAGAACGGACAATTCGGCGCAAAGCGTTCCTATTGCCGCGCCTTCAATGCCGATAAGACCAATCAAAACGGCATTAATGATTATGTCCACCACTGCTCCCAAAAGCGTGCTAATCATTACGTGTTTCTCTTTCCCGAGAGGAACAAGATACTGTATGCCTATAAGATTTGTCAATCCTATAACGATTATTGTAGGCAACAGAATACGCATGGACATAACAGAACCGGCATATTGTTCTCCCAGGAAAAGCAATATTGCCTCGTCGGCATAGAACATAAAATATATAACACTGGGAATAGCCAACATCATAACAATGTTGGTCGCTTTCTTTATGATTTTTATAAATTCTTCTCTGAAACTGTTTTTGATATAATAAGACAATCTGGGCAACAAAACCGCGCTTATAGAAGTTACGACAGACAATATAATATGAGAAATTTTATAGCTCGCGCTATACAAACCCACCGCCGTATCGTCCAGCATAAATCCTATCATTACCCTGTCTACGTTTGTATAAATGGTTGTAGCAATCGTGAAACAGAAGAAAATTATTATCGGTTTAATATGTCTTTTGACATTATACGGTCTGATAGGCTTTATATAGAAATAAGGCTTTAGATAAACGATATTCGTTACAGTTGAAATTACGTTATTTGCACAAGTAATCGCGGCATAAATAACGATATCTCCCTGGTCTTTCACGAAAACAAACATCAAAATCAGACACAAAAGGTTTATAGCTATGCTCTTTATGCTTACAAAAGTATATCTTTCCAGCGCGGAACAAAGCCAATTCATAGAGAAAACCTGCCCGAAAAGACCAACGGATATGACTAAAGTAAGCAGTACGTTCTGACTTATTTTATCTATAAACAATACACAAACAGCAAGTGCGGCTACGGCAATTACCGTGCTTACCGATTGAATCAGTATAATTTCCTGTATTGTCTGCGACAACTTTATCTTGTCGTCACGAACAACCGCACATGCTTTGATAGCGTAAGTAGGTATTCCCAAAGCGGCAACCATTGAAAAATACCCTACGAAAGAGTAAAGGAAATCGTATATACCCGTTCCCGAAGGCGTAAGGACTCTGCTTATGTACGGGAACGTGATAAGCGGAAAAATCACTCCGGAAACCGTCAGTATAGCATTAAAAATAGCGTTTTTTGCAAGACTTCCTTCTTTCTTTGCCATTTTACTCACCCAACGCGGTTCTCAATGCAGAATTGAGAAATTCGCCTGTTATAACTTTCTTTTGTACGGCTTTTATCTTTTTCTTTATGCTGTCGTAATCTCTCCCGTTCATACCTTTTAATATCAAAGGTATTTCTGACAAACTTTCAACGCACACCCCTATACCGTTATCTGAAACAAAATCAGCTATCGCCGCCTGCTGCCAAACGATGACGGGTATACCCGCAGCAACGTACAAAGACAATTTGTGCGGATTGTTGAATTTTGTATATTCTCCCATTTTCCCGCTGCACGTATCAACAGACTCTCCGTCCCACACGAGAGCGAATTTGCCCTGAAGTTTTTCTACTATGGCAGAAGAATCGTATGCACCGATATATCTTATACCGTCTGAAAAAACGGTTTTTTCTTTATATAATCCATAAAGATTAAATCCACACTCTGCAACTTCTTCCGGAAGTTTTGCAAGAAAAACACTTTTATCGATATTGCCGGCAAAGCAAACTCCTTTTTCATCGTTTTCGCTCTTTCTCTCTTCACACAGATAATCAAAAAGATTGAGTTCCACAAGCGTGGGAACAGAAACTCCGCATTGTCTTAACTTATCGCTCATACGCTTATTGTGAGTAATGACCGTATGGCACAAATTAAAAAACGCAACGTCGTTATTCAATTGCTCGCTGTCTTGCTGTCTTAAACCTTCTATATCGTGTACAATCGCAACGATTCTGAATTTTTTCTCAAAGACTTTAAGCAGTCTGGCAATCTGTCTGCAAGGATATTGCACTATAATCACGCTGCCTTTTTTCAAAAACAGCAATTTGATATACAAGCCGAAATACTTAATAAGCTTATATGCTCTGTTTTTATCGTCCTGCGTTGTAAAAGAAACATTGATTTTTGCAACGTCATCCATTTTACGAATAATGTCGCACACGTCTTTTCTCGCCTTAAATCCGGCGTTCATGTTTTCCTTTCCGTATTCCTCTAAAAATATTTTAT
>CALWHB010000071.1 GCA_944380275.1 uncultured Christensenellaceae bacterium
AATGAATTTTCATCGATAAATTAAAAAAATTTATAGATTTTGTCAATTTATTTTTATATGTGCGTGTTGCAATTATTTTTTAAAAAGGATATAATATTTCAGAAGATTACAAAGGAGAGTAACGATGGACAATTTTGTCGAAATGTTGAAGAGTATCGGCAGTTGGGCATTGACGGAAGGACTCAAAGCGATTTTCGGTCTGATAGTGCTTTTGATACTGTTTAAACTGACGAATTTCTTTACCAGACGTTTTGAAAGATTTCTCAATCGCAAGCTGATAGAACCGACTATCATCAGAGTGTTTATTCCCACACTCAGAAGAGTCGTTAAATTTGTGATGATACTTATTTATCTTGACTATCTTGGCATACAGACCGCAAGCATTACTGCGGCAATTGCCAGTGCGGGTGTAGCGATTGGTCTTGCTTTGCAAGGCTCACTGTCAAATCTTGCGGGAGGCATTGTCATACTGGTGATGCATCCTTATAAAGTCGGCGATTATATTCAGTGCGAAGGATACGAGGGTACGGTTACAGATATTAAGCTGTTTTACACATATCTTAAGACAGGGGACAACAAAGTAATTGTAATGCCCAACGGAAAAGTAGCGAACGACCATATCGTCAACGTAAATCAGAACGATACGAGAAGACAGGACATCGTATTTTCAATTTCTTATGACGAGGATTTTGAGAAAGCGAAAAAGATTATTTACGACTGCATTGCAGAAATGGATTATGTGCTTGCAGACCCCGCGCCTTTTGTAAATATAACCGAACATGCGGCAAGCAGCATCAATATACTGGCGCGTTTTTGGGTTCCTACAGACAAGTATTGGGATTCTAAATGGTTTATGCTTGAAAAAGTCAAGAAGGCTTTCGACGAAAACAATATTGAGATTCCTTATCCTCAACTGGATGTGCATACAAAATAATATTGAGATATCATAAGATAAAAAGCGGCTGAAAAGTCGCTTTTTTTGTTAGGATTATAAACACGATAAGGTTTTTGAAGGGAATCTGCCTTGAAACAAGGGGTTGACTGTGTTATCATAATTGCGGAAAAAACAAAAGATAGGGAGTTGTTATGAGAAAAATTGCCTTTATATTGCTTGCCACAGTTTTGCTTATCGCCATATTTGCGTCTTTCAGCGGCTGTGCAAGATATATCTTTCTGGATGACAGTTTTGACGAACCCGACCTTATGCAAAGTGCGTCGTTTGAAGAGAGCAGCGGAAATGCGGAAAAACTGACCGGTTTCGGAGATTGGAATCCAAAGGAAAAGACAGGCGCGTATATGATAGCGCGTTGGGATTCTCCGCAGACTTTTAATACCGTAATAATAGAGGAAAACGGTTCAAAAGTGATGCGCTTTGATATGCAGTATCTCGATAAGAACGGCGAGTGGCAGGAATTTTACCGCAGCGACAAGATAGAAAAACACCGTCTTTGCGCGTTCGCCCCCGTTACCACGACCGCTCTCAGACTGAATATAACCGACGCGAAAAAAGCTCCTTCTATAAAAAATATGGAAGTTTACAACGCTGCGCCTAAACAACTTGAAAACGATTTCCGTGTGGTTGCATATTACCGTTTTGACGGGGATACTCCCAGCGAAATTCTGAAAAAGAGTGAAGAGGAGATACGCGTTTACGCAAAATATTTTGTAGTTATCACTCACGTGATAATTTTCGGATGCACGGCATGGGATACGCAGGGCAACATCTTATACGACGTCGGCAACGGCTCTTCAATAGAAAACGAGGCTGATTTTGCGACCGAGCTGGAGGCTTTCAGAAAGATACTTTCGTACAGAGAAAATCAGACGGATATAAAGATAACGACTACCGTTCACAATCCGTCCGATTATGAGAGCGCAACTGCCGACAGCCTTGAAAATTACGGAGAAAAAATCGTAAACAACATTTTCGATATGGTGCAGAAATTCAATCTCGACGGCATTGACATAGACTGGGAATATCCTGCAAACAACAAAGAGTGGAAGATATACGACGAGTTTATAAACAATATGATTGATAAGCTGGAAACCGAAAAGTCGCGCGACCTGACGTATTCATCAGCTTTGTCGCACTGGGGTATCAATCTTGACGACGATACGATTAAGCGTATCGATTATCTGAACTATATGGGATACGACGCCTTCGACGACGACGGCTATCAGTCTGCCTTCAAATCTACCTGCATAGACGGGCTTGCATATCTGAACGGACTCGGATTCGATATGTCGCAGGTCAATCTGGGTATTCCTTATTACGGCAGAACTTACGAAGGCGACTGGTTCTGGGCAAACTGGAGAGATTACGAGGTTAACTGGTTTGACAATATAGTGCCTGACGTGGAATACGAAATAGACGGTGTGAAAAAAGTGAACGACTGTTATTTCAATTCTCCGCAGATGTGTTACGACAAAACCGCATATGCTATAAACACCGGCGTAGGCGGAGTAATGGTGTTCAGGCTTGCGTGCGACAAACTTCCCGATGACCCGAATTGCCTTACTATGGCTATCGGTAAAGCCGTAAAAGACAGAATCGCATAAGAAAATTTATATATAAAAATACGCGGCACAAGCCGCGTATTTTTTCTTTTTTCAGACTATCCACAAAACTTTGTCTGATACTATTATCGTAATCAGGTCAACTATCCAGAAAATTGCAGGACACAGAACCAGCATAACGATTGACAGCAAGATTGCGAGAACGTTGCTTTTCGATATGCTGCGAATCAGTCTGTAAATTGCCCATATAATGTCAAGGAAAGGCAATGCGAATATTATTTTCACTATTTTCGGCAGAGAGTCGAAACTTTTTACTATTGAATTCATAAGTTTACCTCCGATTAATAATAATTATATTATAAACGCATTTCATGGAAATTACAATAGTGAAGTCCGCGCGGCGTTCTGAAGTTATCGTATTCTGACTGCGTGAAGAGATGCGCGCCTTGACGGAACGCTGAGCATAAAAGTCGGATATTTGGACGCATTGGGGAATTCTACGCACAAATCCAGTTTGTCGCCGGCATTGAGGTCAGCTATAAAACTGTTCTGGAAGTCTTTATGCTGAATATTTTCTGAGGATTCCGCCGTGTAAGAATTGTTTGCAGAAAAAATACCGTTTAACGCGCTGTGTTCTACTGCAACATTATTGACTCTTACGTAGGGCTTTACTTCGCCGCTTTGCTTGCTTGTAGCGTTTAGAGAATAAAATACCCTGTATGAGCCGGTATTGGTAACGTTGAGTTTGTTTGAAGTTGCCGTCATAGTGTTCACAGGCATTGCTGCGTCCAGCGTAAGCCCGACTGGAGAAGAGTTTGACGACGGCGTAATTTGCTGCGCGGCAGTATTGTACAATCCGGCATATTCGCTCAGAGTCGAACCTGTCGCACCCGTTGCGCCGTCAGAACCGGTTGCACCTCTGGGACCTGTCGCACCAGTCGCACCTGTAGCTCCGCTTGGACCCGTGGGACCGCTGGGACCTGTTGTTCCGGTCGCACCGGTAGCCCCTGTCGCACCTGTAGCTCCCGTCGCGCCTGTAGCCCCTGTCGCTCCCGTCGCGCCGGTAGGTCCTTGAGGGATTACAAAGTCTAATATGGCTTTATTGAGCGTGCCGGTATTCGTTACGGATGCGGCAGTTCCCGGTTCTCCCGTGGTTACGTTGCCTATTGATACCGTTGC
>CALWHB010000072.1 GCA_944380275.1 uncultured Christensenellaceae bacterium
ATCGCAGAGATGAAATCGTTGATACTTTTGGCAATGTACTTCTGCCGACTTGCAAGAGCTTTGGCGTTCGGCGAGCAGGATATTTTCGGATTGCATATCTCGGCTTCCAGCTTGGCTATTTCGCATTTCATTTTCTCCGTTAGATATTTTGCAGATAAAGGTATCAGCCCAAAACAACTGTAAGCAATTATTATTCCGTCAAAGTCCCCGTCCCTGATGAGCCTCAGCACCTTTTGTCTTTTCTCAATGCTGAACGAATCAGGAGACACCACAAGGACGTTCGCTTCGGGATACAGTTTTTTGAACATAACTTCCCATTGCCCCACTATATTGTTGGGTACGACAAACAGGTTTTTTTCAGACATGCCCATCTGCCTCATACACATAGCCGCAGCGATCATAACGTATGTTTTACCTGCCCCGACGTCGAAGGCAAGTAATGTGTTGGGCGTGGAAATTATCTTCTGCACGGCATTTTTCTGGTAATCGTACAATCGGATCTGCGTTGTCATATCCTTAAACTTCAATTTGCTCCCGTCGTACTTTTGCCCGCACCTTTCTCCGAAAAGATCGTTATACGCCTCTTCTATCTCATAGCGGCGATCCTCGTCCTGCCATACCCAGTCCTGAAAAGCCTGCATTATCTTCTTTTGTTTTTCGATTGCCGCAAGCGTAATGCTCTCGCAATACTTCCCTCCCGAATAAACTTTTATTTCCCTTAGGTTGAGGGTGGCTTCAAGTATTCTCATAGCGTTGAAATACGGCAATCCGTATACATAATTTACTTCTTCGGAATTCAGATGGCAAAGCGAACAGCTCCAATGCCCGGTAATCGGCTCGTAATATATCAGGTTGTCAGGTCTCGACAACTTAAAAACTTCCCTCAAAAAATCTTTTACTATATCGAGCGATATCCACGGCACGCCTAAATATACGTTTATGTCCCGATAACCGATGCGGTGTTCGACCGTTCCCGACACCTGAATCGAGCGCTTTTCTTTTTGCGTTTTCAATTCAAGGGCATTCCTGTAAATTTTCATCCACCTGTCTAACGTGAATTCTGCCAGATCTCTTTCCGAAAGATAATCGGCAAGCTCTTTTTCGAACGGCATTTCAACGTTATTGTCATCGGATTTGCCCCCTTCCGCAATACTTCTCAACGTAAAATCTTCAGCGTTGAACACTGAGTAATCCCGAGCGAGCAGCTCTTGCACAATTTGCTTTTTCAGGACATGCGAAGGTAATACGATCAGTTTTTTGATAATTTCGTCTTTCGGCTTCGTTCTCATTGCAGGAAAGCGGTTTTTAAGCAAAATATTCTGCAGTTCGATTTTCCAAAGCACCGACAATTGTTGTTTAATCTCCGCTTTTTTGTTCCCCGTCGCTACGCGTATTACTTTTATCCCGTCCTTTTCAACGCACCATATCCCCCAATCCGTCGGCATTTTTGCTATTGCATCTTCAACGTGCGTCGCCCCGACGACAAGTGTATTTTCATCAAAAAAAGCGACGTATGCGTCGATCTGCCTTTTTATTCTGGCAAAATTGTCGCTGTCGCTTTTGATTTCAAATCCGCACAGTTTGTCGGTGACAAGCATTACGTCACATATCGACGAACCTATGCTCTTTTCCTGAAAAATTCTGTAAGTCCTGTTCGTTGCCGAAAGATATTCTATGAGTATCCTTCTTATCTCTTTATCGGTCATAAAGTCGCTATCCTTTCCACATCAAAAATTATAGCGCTTGTTATGTACCGTTTATGGGAACTTAAGGCATGCCAAATCCTTATTTATACTTCCATTATATTATCATTGCGTTCTATATCTACACCGAGGCACTGCTTAAACAAATCGTAAAGACGTTGCAAATCTTTTTCTTTCTCGGTTATATGTCTTTTTTTGCCATAATTCCATGCCCAGAAAGAGTTGTCGTCATACCCGTCATAACAAAATCCGTATATTTGACTATTATAATTAAATTTTATTCTTACATACAGTTTTTCCGGTTTTATACAAACAGATTTGACTTTTATATTATTTTCTTTAAACATTTTTTTTATTTCTTGCTTAAGATTTTCATCTTTTATACGTTCATCCACCCGGCTGCTTATTGCGACTCTTCTGTCGTTATCCAAAAATTCCTTAACTGCCGTAAAACCGTTTCCTCTGTTAGTTAATGTCTTGAATACCTTAGCGAAAATTATGTACTTTCTGAAATCGTCAGAGATGTTTATGTCCGAAGGGTGAGGCAGTTTTACTATGACAGTATATTTATCTTTAACAAGATATTTTCTTGCTAAAATAAAAGCTCGCTTGCCGAAGGCGAATATAGTCAATCTTTTACTGTGCATAGTAAGGATTTCCGCCTCTTTACACAATCTGTTCACGCAACAGTTCTCCACCGCCTTTGCATGATATTGATTCGTTGTCAAAAACTTTTTGTCGCAATTCATTGAGCACTTTACGGCATCTGTAACATATGCATTGGCCAACCTGAACATCTTTACAATGCTTGCAACAAGTCCGCCGTAAGCCTTCTGCACGAAACAATTGGGGTATTCAAGATAGTCTTCATCATATCCGCCGTATATCCAATGCCAATCTGCGGAAGGGCATTTCCCTTCGTTCTGTTCGTAAATCGTAAGCTTTCTGTCTACAAACCCGGATTCTTCCCAGGACTTCTTTTCGTTACTCGGATTTTCAAACAAAAACAGCACCGGAGTGTAATTCCAGTTGATAGGTTTGTTCTCTACGTCATCAATCAAATTTCCTCCGCCGGGTTTCTTTATGCTCCTTAAAAAATCCAGCGAGTGAGCACCGTGGCAGATATACTTCATATTATATGTAAAAGTGCCGTTTTTTTCTTCGACATTAATACAGCTGCAATCTTCTTTGTCAATATCGTTGCATAAAGAACAACATCCGTCGGAGCGTGAATTGCGTATTTCTTTTCTGCTTTCGTCAGACCATTTTGCAGGCACATTATTTCTTTTCACTACCTTGTTGAACGAAAACATGTTCAGTTCCTTACAGACATCTTTAGCCTGCTCTAATTTGTTTTTGCATATCTCATCGTAAGTCATGATTTATTCTCCCTTTTATAGTTATTTATAGCATAATCAAGATTGCTTATTATTTCTTCTCTCAGCGAAACAGGGGACAACACCTCGGCATAACAAGCATATTGCATTGCCCAATACAGCATCGCTTTTTTGGACGCTCTCAACGTGGCGGTTATTTTGCTACCGTCTTTCTTTTCAAAACGGACCTCAAAGCCGAACCAGTCTATTATCTGGTCCGCCATCCACTCTTCGCAAGATATGACAACAGTTTCAGGTTTATCCGAAAACATATA
>CALWHB010000073.1 GCA_944380275.1 uncultured Christensenellaceae bacterium
ATGTAACAAAAGAGTATTTTAAAGTATCTCATATATGAAGAGGAAAGTGGCGACGTGTGTGGCGGTAAATGCATCGCATCGGCGGTAAAACGTCAACAGAACGGGAAGAAGGCTTAATGGAAAGGGCAGAATTCAACAGATTACTGAGGAGAGTGGGCAAGGACGGAGCGGCGATAGAAAAATTGTACCGCACCTACTATTCTGCTATAATCAATAAACTGAGTTTTACTTACGGACGGGAGATTGCCGAGGAATCTGCTCAGGAATTCTTTTTAAAGCTGTTTGAGATTTCAAAGACGCAGGAATATGTGAATTCACCTGCAAGCTGGGTTTATACTTGTTGCGAAAACATAGCAAAGCATAAGATACGCGGCGAAAGCAGACTGGACAGACTTGACGAACGCACCGAGGGAGCTGCATTGAGTGCAAGCGAACTATACGGCGACTTGTACGGAGAACTGCAAAAACTGGACGAAGAGTCGCGTTTTATTATAATTAAGGTTTACTGGGAAGGATATTCTCAAAAAGAAATAGCTGAAATGTTAGGCATAAAATATACGACGGTGAGGCAAAAACATTTGAGAGCCGTCACAAAATTGAAGAAATATCTCAAATAAAGAGGCAGACGATGAAAGAAGACAAAAGACTTCGTAAATATGCGGAAGAAAGGATGTCCGTGCTGGGCAACGAAAATTTTCTGAAGATATTGAAAAGCAAGGTGCCTGCAAAAGACAAGTTGTCGCTCAGAAAAAAGTCGCTGATAGCCGCGCTTTCAGGGGTTGCGGTTACAGCCGTTGCCGTTACTACGGTATTGTGCGTCGCGCTGAGCGGAAACGGTGAGAATCCGCACGGGGGGAAAGACGGTTTGCTCTATACGGTCAACGAGGCGGATTTTGAATCCTCTACGGCAGAGGCTCTCAACAGGGAAACGAGAGCAATAGATTTTTATTTCGATGCGTCTGACGACCTCAGCGTTACGAGATATTTTGACAAAGAAACAGGGAAAACGAAATATTATATTGCCAACGTTTCAAGGACAATTACGGGAGAAAAGTTTACAATCTGTACCGTTGCGGCAGGATACGAATACAGATGCACGATAGATACAGATATGCTTACAAAAAGCGTAACGATTGATACCGTTGATGTCAGATACGACTATGAATATTTTGAGGAAGGGAGCGGATTTAAATATCAATATCAAGCTGTAATCAACACGGGTACGGAAAAAATCTATTTGTGGTATGAGGCTTGCCAGCAAGGCGAATACGACGGTTTTCCGGTGTTTGCAGCAAGTTTGTTCCGTTGACGGAAAGGAGGAAAGGCTATGAAAAAAAGAGCTGTCATATTGATTCTTGCGGTTATGTTTATCGCACTCTGCGCTGCGGCATTATTTTGCGCGTGCAACGGTACCGAAAGAAAGATTACCTTCACGATTGACGGAGAAACGTATTACGAAACGATGGCAAAGGACGGCGCGGTTGTTATTTTTCCTAAAGTAGCGTTAATGGAAAACTGCGAGTTCAACGGCTGGTATCTTGACGGAGTTTACTGCAAAAGCGACAGAATTACCGTGGACGGAGATATGACTTTTGAGGCGACGTGGAGAAGACATCATTACAATATCGTATACGTGCTTTCAGGGGGCAGCAACGACGTGAGGAATATATCGCGTTACGCGACTGGCAGCACTATGAAACTTTACGCGCCGACAAGAGAGGGTTACACTTTCGCCGGTTGGTATTTTAAAGAGCAGAAGATAGAGGAAATTACCGATGAAACGCTCAAAAACGCAAAAGTCGAGAGTATTACGCTTTTTGCGGAGTGGGAACCTTTGAATTACGGCGTGGCTTTAGACGCTCAGGGAGGAGTGCTTGAAGACAAAGATTATTATGCAACATACGGCAGCTATGCACAACTGCCCGTTCCTGAAAGATACGGCTATAAATTTGCTGGCTGGTATGACGGGCAGGACAGGATTACAGACGAAAAGGGCAAGTCGCTTTTGCGCTGGACTTACGTTGAAACCGTCAATCTGACCGCAAAATGGGAAGAGTCTGTTTACGGTACGGGCTTAATCGTCAATCCGGGTGCAACGGGATATGTCCTCACTCAGGCTCATCCTCAGACAGAAACGGTCGTGATTCCTGATTACGTTACCGAAATAGGAGCGTACGCCTTCAAAGACAATACCGTCTGCAAAGAGGTGGTTTTCGCAGAGGGCAGCAAGCTTGTTGTGGTAAACGAACACGCTTTTTCTGGTTCTGCAATCCAAAGCATAGTGCTGCCGTCCGGAGTGGTTTCTCTGGGCGATTACGCTTTCAGCTCTTGCGATAAACTCAAAAGCGTGTCGTTTGCCGAAGGCAGCAGGCTAAATCATATAAGCAAGGGTGTGTTCAGCTATTGCATTTCACTTATTTCGGCAGACCTGCCGCAGAGCGTTACCGAGATTCCGGCAGACGCATTTTACGGGTGTCGCTCTATGTATGTATACAAATTACCGGAGAGTGTAAAATATGTGGGCGAAAACGCGTTTGAAAATTGTTACGTGCTCTCTTCTCTGACGTTGCCTGAAAGCCTGGTTTATATCGGAGAAAACGCCTTCTTAGGGTGCGTTTCTCTTAGAGAAATATACAATTTGTCTGCACTTGAATTGACGGCGGGCGATACGTCTTACGGTCGCGTTGCGTTTAATGCGACCGATATTTACGGCAATACGGACGCAACAAGCAAGGTGGCAGTAACGGCAGAAGGCTTTGTGTTTTACGACGGGGCGGAAGGAGCCGTCCTCGTTACCGCAACCGGCATAGAAGAAACTCTGATTCTGCCTCAGTCGTACAACGGAAATAGTTACGTTATAGGAGAAAAGGCGTTTTATTATAAGAATTATACACAGGTAGTTATTTCTGATGGAGTAACCGAAATAGGAGAGAGTGCTTTTTACGGTTGCAGTTCGCTCGTAAGTGTGGAAATAGGTTCAAACGTAGTAATAATATCAGATGCGGCTTTCACTCGATGCGTTTCACTCGAAAGCGTTGATATACCGGCAGACGGAGCGTTGAATATTATTGCGTTCCGCGCGTTTGAAGGCTGTACGGCGTTGACTTCTTTCGTGGTTACATCCAATGTGGAATTCATAGGTCAATATGCTTTCAGAGATTGCGTCAATCTGGCGCAGGTAAGCAATCTTTCTGCACTCAACATCGTTGCCGGCTCTGAAGAAAACGGAGGCGTTGCCCTTTATGCTCTCAATGTCAGCACTTCTCGCGACGCAGCATAAAGTCTAAAATGATTCAGACAAAACAGAGAGTAAAATGATGCG
>CALWHB010000074.1 GCA_944380275.1 uncultured Christensenellaceae bacterium
CCGCTCATGAATCTGCTGTAAGAAAGACCGTTCATCCTTGCGCCTGCATTGATACGTGCAATCCAGAGCTGACGGAATTGTCTTTTCTTGTTCTTTCTGCCAACGTACGCATAGTTCTGCGATTTCATTACAGCCTCGCGAGCGATTCTGTAAAGTTTGGATTTAGCACCCCAGTAGCCCTTTGCTGCCTTCAATATCTTTCTGCGTTTTTTAACTGCGTTTACGCCTCTTTTAATTCTCATATTCTGTACCTCCGATTAAATCATGCCCTTTATGGTTTTAGCCTGAGTCTGGTCGACGAACGCCGCCTTTCTCAAACCGCGCTTTCTCTTGGGTGATTTTTTGCTAAGAATATGTCTGCGGTTCATCTTAGCTCTCTTGATTTTGCCGCTGCCGGTCAGCGAAAAACGTTTTTTCGCGCCGCTATGTGATTTTTGTTTTGGCATTTACTTGTCCTCCAAAATTATTTCTTATTTTTTCGAGATGGGTATGAGCAGCATTGCGACCACTCTGCCTTCCGCAACGGGAGGTTTGTCCATCTGTGCGTTTTCTTTAACCATATCGAAGAAGTCGGTCATTACTTTCATCGCAAGCTCGGGTCTTGCCTGTTGTCTGCCCTTGAGTCTGATCGAAACTCTGACTCTGTTGCCGTCGCATATGAACTTGTTAGCCTGCTTTGCCTTTGTATTTAAATCGCCGACATCTATCGTCGCGCTCAGCCAAACTTCCTTGACTTCTACGACTTTCTGGTTTTTCTTGTTTTCCTTCTCGCGTTTAGTCGTTTCGTACCTGTATTTGCCGTAATCCATAATCTTGCATACGGGGGGTTTCGCCGTGGGCGAAATGAGTACGAGGTCGAGATTGCGCTCGTCCGCTATTGCGTTTGCCTCTCTTGACGACATGATTCCCAGCTGAGAGCCGTCAGCGTCGAGAAGTCTTACTTCTTTTTCTCTGATGTCGGAATTGATAAGCAGTTCTTTGATATGCGTGTCCTCCTGATATAAAAAATTGCGGGTAACGAACAGAAACCGTTACTCGCAATAAAAACTTTGTCTGAATTTATTGACCGCGTCAGACCTCAGGCGACGGGTGAGAAACAAGTTCTGCTTTAGTTACGGTAATATATTACATTACCCCGCCGATTATGTCAACGCATTTAAACCGTTTTTTTACATTTTTTAAAAATTTTTCCGTTTTCAGGACGTTATTTGCTGTTTTTCGCGTCATACAGGCATAATGATTTTCACACTGCTATCTGTGTTTATTACTCAATTTCAAAATAGCTTGCATTGACGTCGTTATATATGCGATATAAACGTGTCAGACGCTACCTTTTATCGTTTTGACAATATCTGCCCGACAAAGCAACGTGCCTTATACCGTTGATTTCGCACAATTTTATGCCTGAGCCGCGCCCTCAGCCGCGCTCTCCTGTTTTTCGGGAGCAGTTTTTCCGCAATAACGTTCATAACTGGCGATTACGCCGTTAATCTGTCTGCGGAAGTATGCGCTCGTCATAACCAGCACCGCGCCGACCATGCTGATTGCGCCGTCGGGCAGAACGTAAGTGCATTGATATACGAAGGAGTACAGCCATACGTTGCTGAACTCTTCGGGCATATATTCGCCAAAGTAGACCGCGCCTGAAATAAAATGGCATATAAATCTTGCTATTACGCCCAGAAAGATGCCGCAAGCAAGAGCGAGTCCGTCTTTAACCGCCGCATTGATACCTGTTTTTGCAAACAGACTGCGGAACACTCCGCCGAAAGTACCTACAAGCGCGAAAGGCAGTATGTAATCGAGGATAAACTGCACGGGATGTACAATCCAGGGGTTCTGCAACGTCTGCAGCAGACCGTATATAAATCCCGCCATAGTACCTCTCCTTACACCGAACATGTAAGAATAGAGCGCGATAGGCAAAAGAGAAAACATGGTAATCGAACCGCCGTACGGAGCGTCGTAGAACTTGACGTAAGACAGACCGAAAGCAAGCGCGACGCAGACTGCCGCATAAACGACCGACATAGTATGCGCTCTGCCCTTTACCTTTTTACGGTCAATGAGCAGTGTCAGCACCAGCGCGCCGAACAGAACAATCGTAAGCACTGCGATAATCCAGGGATAGGACTTTCCTGCCTCGACGAGATAAGCGAGTCCGTCTTCCATATCCGTCGTTTTAGAAACTGCGACGAGATTGATTATCGTAACGGTAAGCGCATAGACGACCGCAATCGCAACGCAGGCAATGACGGCAACTTTGAAATACTCTTTTTTAGCAAAGCGTACCGCAACGCAGGCAACAATCATAGCGGCGAGGAGGATAAGACCCACGCACACGAAAGTGCCTTCCTGAGTGGAGAAATCGAAGTAAGAGGTATACTCCGCTCCCAAAAGATAATTGAACATAAAAAAACTCCTTAAGCTAAGGAGAACTCGAAAATACCTGAAAGATTTTTGCTTCCTTTCGCAAGTATTAACTTGACCAAGTTCAAAGGGTATTTCTCAGCCGATTTTATCAGCACCCCTAGCTTTGACTATATTATAATTACGCGTGCGAAAATTGTCAAATAATTGACCGCATTTAATATCCTTAATATGCAACAAATTCCGTTACTTCGCAGTGAGGACAACAGACCCGGCAGACAGCTGTTTCCGCACGCATCGCCTTTTACTTTGATACATTATTTGTTTTTGCCTGCAAAAGAAAATCGGCACGAACGCAAGCGAGAACGCACGCTTTGCAAAAAGACAAGAAAAAGCCCCGCGGTAGCACTCTATCAGATAAAAGACAAAAAATGCCGAAGAAAATCGGCACGAACGCAAGCGAGAACGCACGCTTTGCAAAAAGACAAGAAAAAGCCCCGCGGTAGCACTCTAT
>CALWHB010000075.1 GCA_944380275.1 uncultured Christensenellaceae bacterium
TCCTTTTTCAATCATCAACTCGGTCAATCTTTCGTGAAATACGTTCTTGTTTTCCATGATTTCGCCTCCGATTTGAGTTTCGACAAAATTCGTCAATATTAGTACCTTCGCACACACTAATTATCCACTTTTTAGTTGGATAATGCTTGCAAACCACCTATAAAGTGGATATAATAGAACCATACTTCGGTGCGCAACGAAGATAACATCATATTTAAGGAGAATCTGTAATGAACGAAACACAAACCACTGAAACTGACAAAAAGAACGTATGCACTGCGGCAAATTGGAAGACAAGCGAACAGGACCTCTTGTTTGATCTGAAATGCCTTATCAAAGAATACTATGTCGCCACTTTCACGGAATCAGGAGAAAACCTCAAACTCTCATTTGAGAACGGACAGTCTTTCCTGATCTCCGTTAAATCCTGTAATTAACCTTTTTACATAAGATGATTCCCTTACAAATGATAAAAGAGGAAAGGCATATCGCCTTTCCTCTCGTTTTTTATAAAAAAGCGGAACAATGCCCCACTTTCATGTTATAGATTATCATATAACCGTAAAACGAAGTCTTTGTATTGCCCTGCCACTTCTCGAGGAGCAATTATTCTTATTTTGCCTTCAAACGTAGTAAGCCAGGCAAAGAAAGTTTTGCTCACCCGAACGGTCGGCTTGATAAGATAATCAGTTCCGCGGCTTGAAATAGAAATATCGCCAAAACGTTCAACCACGATATCAAAAAGCTCTTTCGGGAAACTCAGTGTAACATCCGTCTTTTCGCCGTAATACATACCAAAAGTTTCGCGTTTATATGCCTTTAGATCAAAATTCTCGTATTCTTTTTTCTTAGTGATAGGCTCCTCTTCTACCCTTACATCATCCATTTTGTCTATGCGATAGCTTGCTGGATTGCCGTATTTATCGTGGAAACATACAAGATAGAAACATTCACCAGAATACACCATGCCTAGGGGATTGACTTCATACCGTTCTTTGCCCTTCCTATATATCCTCTCTCCTTTGCTCCCAATGTCAAAATACAGAAAAGACAACTTGTGTTTTTCGATAAGAGCCGTTGTGATAGTGTCTATGCTATAATAAATAGCTTCATTGCCGTATTCGCATTCGTTTTCAGTCAATAGGTCTTTGACCTTATCCGCTTGCACATTGCCGAGAAGTTCGGCTATTTTATCCGTAAGAACAGCCGATTTTTTCGCGGACAAAGACTTCGAGGCGCCGACGGCATGCAACAAAATCTGCACTTCCGGCAACTCGAATGCCCTATCGCCCACGAAATAACGATTATTCCTGCCGTGGTCACATAGAATTTCGTAACCAAAAGCGTTCAGCATTTCTATATCGTCATAGATAGTCTGCCGCGTTGCAGTAATGCCATACTCATTGAGCTTTTCTATCAGTTCATTTGTAGATAAAGGAGTGTCCGCATCTGATTCCTTTCTCAGTATATCATATAATATGAGTAATCTGATTTTTTGTTCAGCGCTTCTAGGCATAGCATGTATTTCCCTTAAAATTCCTTTGATTTATAAATTTTCAATGACGCTAAAAATGAAACGCAAATTGCAACGACCGTAAAAACGCATGCGCAAATTATAAATATTGTCCCTCCCTCCTGCATATCTTCGAGAAGCGGGAAAACAGCTATCAATACTGCCATAAGTGCAACTACCGCTACAATCATGTACACGCGCCCCCTTTCGACGCCGAATTTAAATACCATTGGCAATACGACAGACAATACGAAAAATTGCATACAGATGGGAGCAGTAATTTCTACCGCACGGTTTTCCGTCTCTCCAACAAGCATAAACGTACACAAATAAAAAATCATACTTATTAAGGCAAAAACAATACCCAATAAATACTTTTCACCTATAATCGCACTCGTTTTAGTACCGCTGGCAATTACAAATTTCTGCCATCCGTCTTTTTCTTCATACGCTATTGCCGTTAACGGCATTGAAACTGTAATCAATATTCCGATTGTAGAGGAAAAAGCAACATTTTTTAATGCAATCGACAGTCCACAGAACAACACAATCATGGCAAGATACCAGATTGCCTGTTTTTTTATATTATATATATCTTTAAGTAAAAGTCCTAACATACCCTTTCTCCTTTTGAATAGAACAACATTATATCGTCTAACGTAACCGGTTTGTATTCGAAGTCACGCGGCATCTTATCCTTTTTTGCAAGTACTTCCATACCGTACTCCCTTTCGATTATTCTTAAAAGAGCATCTTTATCAATCTCCTCTAATTGTTTCTCATCTATGCTGTACACAGCATATTTATTTAGCAGTTCGTCCTTCTCCTCGTTGAAAATTATCTTTCCCTCGTGAATATAGACGATATAATCGCAGATTTTTTCGAGATCGGTTGTAATGTGTGAGGAGAGCAATACGGCACGGTTCCCGTCTTTGTTGTAATCGTAAATCATTTGAAGCATCTCGTCGCGTACGACGGGGTCAAGGCCACTTGTTGGCTCATCGAGAATCAACAGCCTGCTGTCGTAGGAAAGAGCGACGGCGATCGCCGCTTTCGTCTTCATGCCCTTGGAAAATTCCTTGAGTGCTTTTTTGTCGGGAAGGGAAAACCTGCGTATCAGCTCACTAAATTTTGCCGCATCCCACTTGTCGTATATGCAAGACAATACGTTACAGAGCATCGTAAGATTGAGTTCCATCGGTAGCCCCGTGTCGTCAAGCACAAAGGA